>JAFGMA010000236.1 GCA_016927835.1 Candidatus Zhuqueibacterota bacterium
AGTCGATGAGCGGGGCGAATTCGATGCTGAGGTAACGATTGATGAAAAATCGGACAGGAAGGTATCTTACGCCTGCAATTGCCGAACGTTTTCCCGTAATAGTCAGTGTCAACATGTGGCTGCCCTTTTATATGCGATTTTCTCGGAAAATCAGGAAACGAATTTCCTGCTGAATACACACTACTTCTATTTCACCCAAAGCCTGTTCTATACGCTCAGTAAAAACTATAGCGAGCTTTTCAGCAAGTACCCCAAGGGGCTTTCTATCCGTGTGGATAAGGAGCGATCCGAAATCGAACTGGGATATCAGGCAGCGGATGGGTTGCAGATCCTGCGATTCGTCATTCCGAAAACCGACTATGAGACATTCGTTATAAAATACAAACACGAACTATTCAAAGTGCATCTGACCGAGATTGAATCCTTTTTTCCGCTTAAAACCAGGCATTGGAAGCCGCCGGTTTTTTTATCTTCGCTTTTCAGGAAAATGCAAACCGCCTATTTGGCGCTGGGTTATAAAACGCCCATGCAGGAGTACCTGGAAAGCTTCTGGTACGACCTCGGTAAAATATGGTATGCTCTGTTGCAGAAACAGGAGTTGCACTTTGATTTCGATATCGAGCAGCTTTTCAGGATAGCCGACAGCGAAAACCATGTACAATTTACGGTCCTTCGACAGCATCTTTCAATTGTCCTGGGAATCCTGTTTGCAAATCCGATCCATCGCAAGTGCTTGAGCAAAATTGCGGAAAATACCATTCTCGACTACTCCATAAACATCGACGACGACTTGAATCTGCAATTCACTCCCATCCTGGTTGGAAAGGATTCAGGGGCAACGATTCCGATCACCAGCAGCGATGCCATCAAACCGGCAGCGATCATCGGGCGCTTTATGTATATTGAAGATTACGGATTTATCCGCTTCGAGCGCAAGGATTTTTTTCTCGAACCGGAGTATTTCGCGCTGCACCCGGTTACTTTGCCCGCCGAACGCATAGAGGAATTTACTCAAAAATACTTCATCCCGATAAATGAAAACCGGTTTTATTATGTCAGTCCGTCACTGAAAATACAGCACATCGTTAAAGCGGTCACCAGGCGCGAAATACATTTCAAACGATTTCAATCGGAATGGTGCTATCTGTCGGTGAAATATACGATTGGCAATCAATCAATTTCATTTTACGATATCTACAAAGCCATTCAAGCCCGCAGACCGTACGTCATCGCTGAAAATGACTGGATCGATATAAAGCTTCCCGAGTTCGATTGGATTCGTGAACTGCAATCTCGAAATATTGTAACACCGGAGGGGGACGATGGCGGGAAAGGGGAATTGAAATTAACGAAACGCGGCTTTCTGAAATTATATTCCACGCTTCCGGATAGCACCGAAATAAAAGCCACCGAATCTTCCGAAACCAGCCTCCGGGATTTTCTTCAGTTTCGACCGGCTAAAAAAGCCCCTTCACTAGCAAAATGCAACTTTCAATTGCGCGATTACCAGGCATTGGGATACTCCTGGTTATGGTTTTTATATTCGAATGGTCTTGGCGGACTACTCTGCGACGATATGGGTTTGGGTAAAACATATCAGAGCATCGCCCTGATTCATGCTATCACCAAAAACCTGAAATCCGCAAAATTCTTGATCATCTGCCCGACTTCTGTGTTGCATCACTGGCGAAACAAAACCTCGCTGCTCGAGGCAATTGATTTGCACCTGTATCATGGTGCGGATCGCGAATTGAGCGATTTCGACAGCCAAAAATTCCCGGTCATCATTACCTCGTACGGTATCGCGCGCCGGGACATTGAAACGCTAAAACGATGGCGCTTCGACCTGGCAATTTTCGATGAAATTCAATCGGCAAAAAATAAAGCAAGTCAAACTTTCACGGCTGTAAATCAGATCGATGCGCACATGAAACTTGGATTAACCGGTACCCCGATCGAAAATTATCTGATTGAGCTAAAAGCGCTGTTCGATATCATTTTGCCCGAATACCTGGGTACGGATGCGGCTTTCAATGAGCGCTTCGCCAAACCAATTATCGATCAAGAGCAAACTGCACGCCGGCAATTGCTGCATCGTCTTATTCATCCGTTCACGCTCAGGCGAACCAAAAGTCAGGTGCTTTCCGAGTTGCCCCCGAAAACAGAAGAAATTCGCACCTGCGAACTCAGCGAAGACCAGGTTAAATTATACCGGGATGTTCTCGATAACCGGGCAGGCGAGTTGATCCGGCAGCTTGAAAATAAATCGGAGAAAATTCCGTATCTGCACATTTTTGCCGTGCTGAATTATTTGAAGCAGATCTGCAATCACCCGGCACAAATGGATGAGTCAGAATTGGATTATACGCGATATAGATCCGGGAAATGGGAGTTATTTTGTGAATTGCTGGAAGAAAGCCTGAACAGCGGATTAAAAGTTGTCATTTTCAGTCAGTATTTAAATATGCTGGCGCTCATCGAAAATTATTTGCAGGATCAGAACATCGACTTCGCGACGATAAAAGGCGAAACCCGAAATCGTGAAGAAATGATCGACCGGTTCAACACCGATGCCAATTGTATGGTATTCACCGGCAGTTTAAAAGCCGCCGGTTTGGGAATCGATCTGACCGGCGGTTCCGTGGTGATTCATTATGATCGCTGGTGGAACGCTGCCCGTGAAGATCAAGCCACCGACCGTGTGCATCGAATCGGGCAGACTAAAGGCGTTCAGGTCTTCAAACTCGTCACCGAAGGCACGCTGGAAGAAAAAATCGATCTACTCATTCAAAAAAAGAAACAGCTCATGGAAGATCTGGTTCAGGTCGATGATTCGGAGCTTTTCAAACGATTCGACCGGGAGGACTTGCTGGAGTTGCTGCGGATCAGTTGGTAAGAGAACCATGCTCCGTTCAATGCTATCAACTACCGAAAAATCCTATTCACCCGCCAACAAATCAACAGCCTTTCCGTTCTCATCCGCGACGCGACAGGAGAACCCCCAATCCCCACCGTAATTAACGATTTTGAGCATCAACTGATTTTTGCCCGCCTTGAACTTTACTGGCACAACATCTTCATCAACAGTTAAATTGCGTTTGACAATATTCGAATGCACTCGCTTGCCATTGAGCCAGCACATAACACCATCGTTGCTGCCGATTTTCAAATAGCCTTTCGTTGATTTCGCCAGTTCAATTTCAGCACAGGCATAAGCGACAACAAACTTGACATCAGGTGGATACAGCTTTTTCAAATCAACATCGCCGGACGGGCTTTCGGCGCGGAAATCGAGCCATTTAAATTGTTCGCCATCCGCAGTAATTGGTTGGGCAACATCCGGCAGCGTTTTCCCGAATCGGTTGTTTTCCCATGAGTCTTCAGGCTCTTTCAATCCGCCAAGGATGTGCCACGCAGAAACAAACCCATATTTGCCGATGAATCCGGGAGCGTCGGGATGCATGTCCAGGTTCTCCTGATTCGCCACCCAGAGCAATGCGCGACCCAGCATTCGCATCGCATACGGACGCGCCGCCCCGGCACCATCGTGACCGAAGCTCTGATAAAAAATTCGTCCCTTGCCCCATTCTTTCGTGAAAGCAACGGGCACAACCTCTCCCTGGTAATAGCTCGCACATAAAATATTCAAACGCGGATCATAATCCATAATGTACATCTCATCGCGTGCTATGAATTCCACCGGGAAACCCTGCATGATGGGATGATCCGGTTGATTGACGCTTACCTGAAAATCGCGATACGGCGGATGTCGGATGAAATGCGCGCTCATAAATGCCCGCCAATCGGGATCACCCCGAAAGGAATCCGTTGTCGAATGTATTGCCGCAAACCCTTTTCCCTGCGCTACAAAATTCATAATAGGTCGCTTTTGGGCTTCCGAAATCGTCCCGACGGTATATTCGAACACAATCGCGTCGAATTGTGTCAGGTCAGCAGCGGCAAAGTAATCGAGATCGTTCATTACGCGCGTTATGTTGAAGCGCCCGTACGCTTTCAATCCCTGTTCAAGCGCATCCCCGATTTCTTTGTAATTGTGAATTTCACCGCCGGTAAACAGCAAAACATTAATTTCAGGATAATCTTTGGCAACCGTGCAAGTTAAGCATGCGCTAAAAGCAAATGCGATTAGAATGAGGGTGACTATTTTTTTCATTTGAAATTCTCCGAGAATATGATACGAGTTTGTCCGTTTCGCTTCAGGAGGTGGGATAACATAAATAATCCATTTAAATTTCTAAAGTGACTATTTATCAAAATTATTTTTAAACAAAATATCGAAGTTTTTTTATCCCACCTCCTTGACGAGAACAGGGTTTTGGCGCAAGAAAAAATCTTGCGCTACGAAGTTTGGACGACGCATTAAAAGGGTGTAATTCGCAAACCTAGCTTATGCATTGCCTCACCTCGTTGACCCGGGGCAGGTGTGAGTTCGTATTCGAAATACGTATAATTAAGCTGCAGAATCCAGAGGTCCAGTCCGACGCCGGCTGTGGGGTATCCCTGGTTGAATCCCAGGCGGAAGCGTAACACGGGCAGGCGGTATTCCGCACCAAAGTGGAATTTGTTGAAAAGATGATCGCCGTTGCGATTGAAAAAATCCTTGAATTCACCGCCCACTGCCAGGCGCGGCATAACTTGATGCTGCACACCGATTTTCAGGTTCATGGGCGTATTCACCTGATCGATTTGCCCCAAAAAATCCTGCAGCATCAGCCCCACTTGCGTTCTGGGTGAAAGGTGGTAAAGCGCGCCAATATCCAGACCATAGCCCCATTTTCCCTCTTGTAATTCATCCAGCCCATCGTCAAGCGCTTTTTCGAAGTTATCGGCTTCTTCGACCTGGATTTTCACCAATGGTGCCTCGAATCGGCGAATGAGCTTCACATTTACGCCCAGCGCGAGATTCTTTTTGTAGTACTTTCCATAACCGGCAGCGAATACGAGATCATCATAAACTTTTAACCAGAACTTTGGTATCAGGATGCCGACATCCGACCGAATGCTGGCGTTAGCAACACTATAAACGCCGAATCCGAAATTGTTTAGGGCTATTCCGGCAAATGGTATGATGTTGCCATTATACCAGATATTATCAACAGCCACCGCTTCGCGCCGCAAATAATCAATGAGAGAATCAGATTGCTGCGCCGTCAGTTTAGGTGTATATGAGCTGTTCAGCTTTTTGAAGTTATCGGAATTATCAGCTATATATTCAAAAATATCAAAAAAATTGTCACTGAAAGCAACCTGCAGCGCTCCCAGAGTCATACTGGACTCGCCACTGGCTAACAGTGCCGGGTTGTAAGTGTAGGCAAATGAACCCTGCGCATTTACTACGCTGAGTCCTCCCATTGCCTGGTTGCGCAGATCGGGCAGATATGCCGGGCGTGTGGTTTCGCCGGCGAAAGCATACGCTGCGAAACATACGATGAGAATAATACAAAAAATGTTATAAATTTTCATGGTAAAATCTCCTTATTATAAAGGAATTCTAATCAGCCCGTTCAATTGGATTCGTTGAATCACATTGCTATTGGCGACAGATTGTCAGAAAATGACTTGATGCTTGTGCCCTGTTAAAATGAGACGCGCGCTTGATGCAAAATCCGCACGAGTCAAAGCAAACCAGCTTCGCAGGTACTCACACTCTGCACCAACAATCAGGGCTGACCGGCAGTTCTTTTCTCCTGACTTCAGGGCAGTAATTGGTTCATTTCGTTTTTGAGTTCATCCATGGTCTGGTTGAGTTCTTCGGTATCAATGAGATCGGACATGAAAATCTCAACCAGGGCAGTGGCGCCATCGGAAATGAAGATAACGGCATTTTTTACTGCTTCGGCGATTTGCTCGCGGTCCAGATTCTCCGGAACGACGATATCGTATTGAACATTCCCATCGTCCGTGGTATAGATGAAAAAGTAGTAATCCTTTTCATCGATGACCCCGTCATTGTTGGTATCGCGAAGCTGCAAAATTGACCGCGCCAGAGAAAAGAGCGAAAATGAAAAAAGGATGTCCTCGCGAGTGATCGTGCCGTACGTTTCAGCCCTGAAAATGGGGTAGATGTCATCATGACAGGTTGAGACAATCTTGTAAATCCTGGTTTTATACTGCTGCTCCTCCAATTTTTCCTGTGTGCTCAAATTGGCTGGTCGGGAGTAAAGCGGCAATGTGAACAGGTTGCTCGATCCTTTATATTCCGTCGGCTGGATAATATCGCGCGCTACGGTCAAAAAATTTATGTCCGATTCATAGAGCGTCGCTTTGGCGTGATAATAGCGATACTCCGAACGGTTGGGATCATCCTTCATCGCTTCGGCGAATTTTTCCTTTGCCTCGCCGAATTTTTTCTCGTTGAAAAGCTTCACACCTTCATAAAACAAATCATCCCCCTCACTCGAAGATGTCCAATTGAAAATATTACAGCTTGTGAAAAGACAAACCATCCCCAAAATAAAAATAAGTTTAAGCCTCATCGTATTCCTCCCGTTAAGTTAGTTGGCAATACGTTAGTGGGTTCTTGAGAGATGAACAGGGCACCTGCTTTCAAGCACCGTTGATTTGTTGCGCTGAACGCCCGGTTTGCTATATCTCGTCTGCATTTAAGGAGGTGGGATAAAATAAATTACCCATTAAAGTTTTTTAAGATGCTATTTATCAATATTATTTTTAAGCAAAATGTCCAGGTTATTTAATCCCACCTCCTAAAAT
>JAFGMA010000237.1 GCA_016927835.1 Candidatus Zhuqueibacterota bacterium
CCAGCCAATTTAATTTTCAATCTGAAGCTATTTTTTCGTGAACTTCCGTGTATTCTGTGGGCTGCGCTTTTTTAAAATTCTCATCTTAATTACGTGGCTCAACTCCCGCAGCGCGTACCGGAGTGTAAAGCCCAGATGCCGGCGGATGAATAAATTATTCGCCACAAAAAAGAATGAGAAATAATACGCGCGAAACATTTTTTTTACAATTCGATACAGCTTTTCCGAGGGAATCGATTTGGTCCGCACATTGGCGTGAATCAAATCGTATTGCGAATAGTCCGTCGGATTGGTGAGCAAGCCCAGCGACTGCAATTCGCCCCGGATTCTGGTTTTCGGGTACGGCGTCAGGATCATAAATTGCGGGAAATCCACCCTGAGCTTTTTAATTAAGCGGTAGTTCTCCCACAAGTCCTCTTCGGTATCCTCCGGATTTCCCAAAATGATACCTGCCGTAGAAATGATTTTATTTTTTCTCAAATTTTTGAGCGCCCGCGCTGCCATTTCATAGCCGGATGTCTTTTTATTCAGAAACTCAAGGTTGCGCTGGATCAGATTTTCCAGCCCCAGGAACACGCTTTCGAATCCGGCTGCGCGCATTTTTCGCACGATATCGGGATTCTGCGCAAGCGGCTTGACGGCTGCCTGTGCGAAAAATTTCAATCCTTTGAGTTTGGCGCGAATAATTTCATCGCAGAGCGCATCCAATCGGTTTACATTCAACGTGATATTATCATCAACGATGACCAGCAATCGCGTGCCGCCAGCGTACGCCGATTCCATGTCCGACATCACCCTGTCGATTGAATAGGCGCGGTAGTTTCTTCCATATTGCCGGGTGACGCAGCAGAAGGCGCAATCGAAGGTACAGCCGCGGCTGGTTTCCAACACATCGGCGGGCATATTCCAGAAATGCAAGCCTTGCGTCAAAAGCCGTGCGGAGCGATCCGGGGATTGAATGTTGCTGAGGGCGGTCAATTGCCGAGGCTGATTGCTTACGAACCGATTGTCGATTTTATATGAAAGCCCGTTGATTGTTTCAAATCCCGATTTGGCTTCCAGACTATCGAGCAGTTCCGCAAATGTTCTCTCAGCCTCACCGCGAATGATAAAATCAATCGATTGTGCTTTATCAGGTTGAATCAGCTCCTCGAAATGACACAGCGCCATGTATCCCCCGAACCCGATCAGAATCTCAGGGAAATGAGCTCTGATGAATCGCGCGATTTCCAGTGCTGTGTGCACCGAACACGTGAGACCGCTCAATCCGATGAATTGCGGTCGGTACGCGTCGACAGCTTGCTGAAGTGCCGCAAGGTATGATTTACGGACCAATACCAGATCGAGTATCTTCACCTGATGCCGCTGCTGATCAACATTCCCGGCTAATGAAGCAATACCCAGCGATGGCAAAATCATGGAATCCGCGGAAGATGGCGTAATATCCGGCATTGAAAGCAAAAGAACCTTCAAGCGATCTCCGGTGCATGTTGTACATTAATCACGGTTTGACTTCGCTGAAACACGGATTTTTGAGGTACAATGCGATTATCCGCGTTCATTCCGTACATATCAGTAAAAGTTGTTTAAAACCTGATCCCGGCTTTACTCTTTTATTCCCAACACGTCTCTTGCATATTGCACGCTTCTTCGAATGTAATCATATTCTTTTTTTAATGTTGCGTTTTCAGCGAATTCCGCTTCCACAGGAATTTCGAGAATAATGCAGTCCAGGTCAGATTTTTCTGTTATCAATTTCAGCGCTGCCTGCAAATTGATGTTCCCATCGCCGAGGGCGACGCCAACTACTTTGAAACCATAATTCGTCAACTGAATGGCATAATCCTTAAAATGTGTGCTGACTGCCCGCGATGCCATTTTTGAAGCGGCTTGCAGCGGATCTTCAAGGGTCATCATACTATTGCCGAGATCGAGGCAGATGCCAACATTCGGACTATCGACCCTGTGCACGATTTCCAGCAATTCATCCGTGCTGACATCGCCATGATTTTCGATTGCGATGCGTATTCCCGATTCTTCGGCTTTATTCTTTGCCCCGGATATCTGCTTGATTGCGCGTTCAATCTCTGCCCTTATTCGCGTTTTGCGGTTGTACCGGTCGAATCCGATGAACGTTCTCAACACTGAAGATTCCAGCTTTTTGCAAACATCCAATTCATTGATAAGGTTTTGGGTATCCACGCCAATTGTGCCATATTCAAGAAACAGATTTTTCTCTTTGGCATAGCTCAGAATTTCGGCGAGATAACCGTCATCCCTGCTCTCGATGTGGCTGGGATCGATTTGAAAGCCGTCCAGACCCAGTTTTTCCACGCGATCGATGAATTCGAACAGCGTCATTTTTCGCGCCGGCGAAAAGTCGGGGTGTGCGCCAAACGCCAGGTGGAAGCTGTAGCTATCGAGACCGAGTTTCATTTGCTCTTCCTGAATTAAGGTATCATGACAGCTTTTATAATTTCGCCGCGCCCGATTCGCTCCACGACTTCAGGATACTGATCAAAGCGTGTTACCAGGCTGATCATTTGAGCGGTGCGAATTTTCCCGGATTCGATCATCCGCACGACTGACCGCAAATCATCATTGGTCAGCCATTTTGAATTATAAATCGTCAATTCGAGATCGAATAATTGCCACAGCGGAACCTCGAGCATGCCTTCGCTGTACGCAAAAATGATGATGCTTTCGCGCGCGATATAAAACGCGTTTTGATAGGCTGATTTGTTGCCGCTGCATTCGATAACCACATCCGCGCCCGCTTGCTTCAATTGGGCGACGTCACTTTCCCGGCTCGCATTCACGGCAACATCAGCGCCCAGTTCCAATGCCAGTTCCAATCGCACGGGATTGATATCGATTGCGGTAACCTGATCCGCTCCCAATGCTTTCACAATTTGGATCGCCGCCAATCCGCCGGGACCACAACCGGAAACCACAACGCTTCTTCCGCGATACATCTTAATTTTTCGACAGGCACGATGCACGCAACCGAGCAATTCAGACATGGCTACCTGTTCAAAAGGGATGCTTTTATCAACTGGCGCAACCTGATTCGCGTCGCGAGTGACATATTCAGCATAAAGCGGCGGTCCTCCCAGACCGGACAAAGCCACATGATCGCCAGCTTGAAAACGAGTGACATCTTCGCCGGTCTCGACGACAATTCCCGCGCCTTCATGTCCGGGGAAACCTGGCACGCCGTATTCGAGATAGATTAAATCACGATATAATCCTTTATTCACCTTCCAATCGTGTTGATT
This sequence comes from Candidatus Zhuqueibacterota bacterium, assembly GCA_016927835.1. GTDB lineage: Bacteria > Zhuqueibacterota > Zhuqueibacteria > Thermofontimicrobiales > Sulfurfontimicrobiaceae > Sulfurfontimicrobium. Next base: position 3,279 of record JAFGMA010000237.1, read on the forward strand.
GCACAGGCAAACAGCTTTGAGTTGCACAATAATTTCTCCGGCAGCGGGGCGCGGTTTTTCAATTTCAACAATTTCAAACGCGCCCGGCTTTTTGATGAGGATAGTTTTCATGGACGCATGCTTTCTGAATTGTAAATGAAGAACTTATTTGGAGGGTATCCGATAAAAATGTTGAATTATCTCCAATACCTCCTCAGCAGTATCGACTACCTTGAACAGCAGCATATCTTCAGGGGATATCTTGTTACCGGGAATCAGCTTATCTTTCAACCAGGAAATGAATTCTTTCCAATATTCGCTGCCGACGAATACCACCGGGAATTTGCCGATTTTATTCGTCTGGATGAGCGTGAGCGATTCACATATTTCATCGAGTGTGCCGAAGCCGCCTGGAAGCGCGATGAATGCTTTTGCATATTTTATAAACATGACTTTTCGCACGAAAAAATATCGAAACGAAACCAATTTATCGATATATGGATTTGGCTTTTGTTCATGGGGCAGCTCGATATTCAAGCCAATCGACAATCCACCGCCTTCTTGTGCGCCACGATTGGCAGCCTCCATGATGCCGGGACCACCTCCGGTGATTATATTGAAATTATTCTGAACGAGTTGTTTGGCAATTGATCGTGCCAGTTCATATTCCGGATGACCTGCCGGTGTTCGCGCTGAACCGAAAATAGACACACAATCGCCCACTTGCGAAAGCTCCTCAAAACCTTCGACGAATTCTGATATGATTCGAAAGACGCGCCAGCTATCTTCGATGAATAAAGCATCCACATGACCGTTTGGAAGTTTTTTATTGTTACTGTGCATAGGGTTCACCTCTGTTTCTAAGTTCAAGTTCCTACTAAGACGTATATTCTATTATCGGTTTGTCAGCTTAATTTTCAAACTTGAGAAGCATGCCGCCGCTAAAGAGTCCAGATATTTCCCCCGAATGGCGTTTCGAAATTGCCATCCTCAATCAATTCGAAAAGATGAATTCCAATAAAATTTTGTTAAGCCTTGCGGTGTTCCGAACCAGACATAATCGCCATCGATCCAGATGGTTTGCACATTGTTATCGATTAAGCCGTCATTCGTGGTGAATAAGCGCCACGTTGTCCGGTCACGATCGTATTTCCAGGCGCCTTCGGAAGTGCCCACCCAGGCGACCTGGGCATTCGCTCTGATCATATTGATCTGGCTTTTCATATTTAAGCGGCGCTTTGGTGTGGGGCACCAATCGCCCTTTTTAAAATCAAAAATCTCAATCCCGTCGGCGAGACCAAACCAGACTTCACTACCACTCCATGAGACTGCGTAAACGGCTTTGGTGCCGGGACCGAGTAATCCTAATTCAAAGAAATGACCGCTGTCATTGGATGTATTATAATAATAGGCGCCATATTCCGTACCCGCCCAGAGAATGTCATCCATAAATTCCAGATCGTAAACTTCTATCTCGCGAATATCTTCCCGGGCTATCCACGATACATTTACCGAGTCCAGGTTAGTGCCAAATTTGCCAAATCGGTCGATGCCGGCAGGGGTTGCCACCCAAACGTCATGGCTGTCAACAACGACGTCGAAAACATAGTCATTTCGGAGACCTGCCCGCTGATCAATCGTCAACCAGGTATTTTCATCGGGACTGAATTTCACGACGCCCTGCTCGGTACCGAACCAGAGCGTATCATTATCCGCCGCAATTGATGTAATCTGATCCGTGCTGAATCCGGAAATATATTTTGCCTGAAAATATCGCCATTCATCATGGTTGATATCCCAGAGCGTTACGCCCGATTCTTCGCCAAAATTATGCACTTCGTAGTCCGGATCTTTGCCACAAATCCAGAAATAAGAATCGGTTAGTACAAAAGCTGAAATATCGGATTGCATCAATCCATAAGGCATCAGGTCCATTCGATCTGTTCGCACATCCGCCCTGGCAACTCCCAATCCGGCAGTCCCAAACCACATCATTCCCCATTTATCCGGCAAATAATAGGTTATCTCGTACTTCCGCAACTCCATATCCTGAATGATTCCGCGCGTATCGAAAAGGTATCCGTCGGACATAAACAGCGGCGTCAATTGAACATGCCGCCAGCCGCGTTGTCCGAACCATTTGATATCCCGACTATCAAAATTTTCCCGGGTTTCATTGAAATCAGCCATCTGGTTATCCCCGACAAACGCCTTCCCATTTTCAGAAAGCAGCCAAACGGCATCGGTGCCGAAACCAATTGAATGAATCGTGCCGAAGGCAGTTCCGGTATCATAAGTTTCATAAATATTGCTCCAGATTCTTAGCCCGGGCTGATAACAACTTACACCCTGCGGTGTGGCGCACCACAGATAATTTGTATTCTCATCAAAGGCGACAACGAGGATAGTATTGCTGGCAAGACCATTGCTTTTGGTCCAGGGGAATTCCCATTTGTTGGCAAAATAATTGTACCGAATGATCCCAAAATTAGTGGCGAAATATACAAATTCGTAACCAATCGCAATAGAGTTGATGAAGCGATGTTCGGAATAGCCGAGCCAGTCACCTTCATCGTAATCTATATTGGTTTGCCGAATGCGATCTTCCGAATGTGCGATGGACAGAGAGGCGAACAAGATAGCCAGCAAAAATATAATTCTGGCAATGCCGGAAGACGAAAAATGGCTCATGATATTTACCTTTGGTTATGATTTAAATGTTACTGCTCAGGTATCGTTCGGCATATAAAAATAGCTTCTTGTAAAATTGATACTCTGACTTGTCATTACCGCCATTAACTTTGCTAGTTGAGAATTGACTTGAAATAAAAGATGCATTAAAGCTGATAAAAATCAGTATAAATCCATCTGATCCATTTCAACCGTATTCATTAAATTAATACCAGATAGTCAATTAACTACCGCTTGAAAAATGATTGCCTGCGCGGGCATGACAGGTGACTGAGTAATTACGATGAAATTATAAAATCTGTCAGCGTCAGGATCGGATAAAAGCGTCCACAGTGAGCCTGCTATTTCAATCCATATTTTTTCAATTTTCGATGAAGATTGGCACGATCGGTTTTCAATCTATCCGATAGATGCGTTACATTGCCATTTACCAACCGGAATTCACGGATAAGCAATCGTTTTTCAAAATTTTCGATTTGTTCGCGCAAGGAGGCTGGTGTATCGGGAGACACTTTTTGCTGGAGTTGGGTTCGGGTTAAACCGGATATTTCCGGCAACTTTTGCAGGACATCATCCAATGATATTCGGTCGCTCTCGGTCATGATCACCAGTCTTTCTATCAAATTTTTTAGTTCACGAATATTCCCTGGAAAGGCATACCAGATGAAAGGTTCGAGCGCATCATTATCGATGTGGATCATTTTTTTGCCATTTCGGCGGCAATAAGTTTCGAGAAAATGACGAATCAGTAACGGAATATCCGCCTTTCGCTCACGAAGAGGAGGCACTCGGATGGGAATGACGTTTAGCCTGAAATAGAGATCTTCCCGGAAGCGTCTTGCGCGTATTTCCTGCTGCAAATCTTTGTTGGTTGCCGAAATAATACGAATATCAAAATGAATCACGGCTGTACCGCCGACGCGAATGAATTCATTTTCCTGAAGCACTCGCAACAATTTCGACTGGGTTTCGAGCGCCATATCGCCGATTTCATCCATGAGCAATGTGCCGGCGTTGGCGCTCTCGAACACACCGATTTTCTTTTTAATCGCCCCGGTGAAAGCGCCCTTTTCGTGACCGAAAAGCTCACTTTCAATCAATTCTTTGGGAATCGCAGCGCAGTTTACCTTCAGGAACGGATGACTGGTGCGCCGGCTTTTTTGATGAATTTCGCGAGCGACCAATTCTTTGCCTGTACCATTTTCACCCCAAATCAGAATTCGGCTCTCACTGGGAGCAGCCTGATCAATTTGCGCTCTCAATTTCTCCATCGCCGGTGATGTACCGATCATTCGATAGTCCAGATCGACGATTTTTTTCAGATTGCTTATTTCCGTTTCAACTTGTTTCTGTTGCTGGAGGTTTTTTACTTCAAGCAGAACTTTTTCGGGATTGAGCGGCTTTTCCAGGAAATTGTATGCTCCCAGGCGGGTTGCTTTTACTGCCATCTCTAAATCCGCATGCCCGGAAATCATAATGACCTTCAAATTGGGATGGTTACGACATGCCCGTTCGAGCACCTGCAAGCCATCCATCCCGGGCAACTTGATATCCAGAAATAGCAAATCGAAGTAATCTTCGGCGAGAATATCCAGAGCAACCTCTCCGCTTTCGCACACGAAAACGCTATTGCCCGTATCCGCTAATAAGGATTTTAATGACAATCGAATATTGGGACTGTCATCAACAATGAGAATCCGCATTCTGGGCGCTTTTGATACCCTCATTTTCCGGTGCTGCAACTCGAATAATATGGCGAATTTGATCATAATGCGCCCGTTCGGCGCGAATCTTCAATATTACCTCGCTATCCTGATATGTTATCTCCAGTACTTCCGCCAGAGCATAGATTCTGGAAATGAGCCTTGTATCTTTTTGCTCGATGACGATGTCAGTTTCGAGCATATCCTTCTCGCATTGCTCAATCAGCTTTGTTTTCAGTTCATCCAAAAACATTCCCCGCGCCGCAGAAACGAAAACCGCTCCGGGATATTGTTCCTTCGCCCTGGATATAATCGCCGGCTCTTTTAGGAGATCGACTTTATTGAATACGTGCAGTATTGGCTTTTTTGCAATGCCCAATTCTTTCAGTACGTTTGATACAATCCCAATCTGCACATCGAAATGACGATGGCTGATATCAACAACATGTAACAGCACGTCGGCTTCGGCAGCTTCTTCGATGGTGCTTCGAAATGATGCAACCAGATGATGCGGCAATTTTCGGATAAACCCGACCGTATCGATGAGTAGCATTCGCTGCTTATTCGAAAGCTCGACCGCTTTAATTGTTGGATCGAGGGTGGCAAAGAGCCGGTTTTCTACAAAAACGCTTGAATCAGCCAGGGCGTTTAGAAGCGTCGATTTACCGACATTGGTGTATCCGACAAGAGCAGCCTTAAAAATATCGGAACGATGACTGCGTTGAATTTTTCTGCGGCTCTTTATTTTTTGAAGTTGGTTCGAAAGCGCCCGAATTCTCAGGCGGACCAGGCGGCGGTCAACTTCAAGCTGGGTTTCTCCCGGTCCCCTGGTACCGATGCCGCCCACCTGTCGCGAAAGATGTGTCCATTGGCGTGTGAGGCGTGGCAACAAATATTTCAATTGTGCCAGTTCGACCTGGGTTCGGGCTTCCCTCGTCTTGGCTCGCTTTGCGAAAATGTCGAGAATCAGAATCGTACGATCAAGAACCTTAACCTGAAATAGTTTTTCCAAATTTCGCGCTTGCGCCGGGGATAAATCTTCATCGAATATTACCATGTCGATTTCTTTCAGCGGGATTGATTCCGCAATTTGTTCGGCTTTTCCCCGACCGAGAAACAGCGATGGATCAATTCTTTCCTTTTGCTGTATGATCTTATCAACGACGCGCGCGCCGGCAGTATCGGCAAGTAACTCCAATTCGTCCAGATGCTCTTCAACTTCCAAACGCTCATCACTTGATTTTACAATGCCTACCAGAAGCGCGTTTTCTATTTCCTTACCTTCAACTGGCTGCAATTGACTTAAGTCTCCCTGGCTATCTTTTGAATTTAAATTTGTTAACCTGAAATAAACACTATGCGTTAAACTGCACCTTGCCTATCATTTGTTCCTTCGGCTGGAATTTCGAGCGGCGATATTTTTTCGCGGTAAAGCAGCATTTCGACAATCAAAAAAATCAGCACAAGGGCGAGTGTTACTTTCCAAAGCTCCTGTCCAAAACGCAGTTCTTCGAGTGTTTTAGCCAGGTTCGCTGTATTTCCTATTATCATCACATTTTCCTTCCCAAGCAGTTCATGCAATTCGTCCGATCCGAGCGATTCCGTATTCGACTCATTGGGATCGACATTCACTGCCCATTGACCGATTTTTTCAGATCGATTGAGCAGTTCGTAAACGCCTGGCAGCTCAGTTCCCGAAAATTGCACCAGGATTTTTTCTTTCTGAATGATGGGTCGAATGCGGCTGATGGATTCATCGGGCAGCTTCATTTCGAGTTGCCATTGACCTTCCACGTCAACAGAGCTGTGTGAAATTTCCTCGCCTACGAGCAGCTCTTCTGAAGCCACCTCGGCTGATCCCGCCAGATAAGCGACGCTTCGATGCATCAAAGGCACAAAAATGCCTTTCAACGCCAGATTGCTCCAGGCATAATCCAGTGAAGTGGTGAAGACCAGCATTTTCCCCTTGCCCGACCTGGCTTCGTACAGGCAGGGATAATCATTATCATAACCGATAATCGGCTCGATTGTTTTGTTTTGCCTGGTTTTAAATGAAAAATAAAATTGCGGTGAATCGATCTGCTTTTGTTCGCGTTCAAAAATATTTCTGAAAATAGGATGGCTAAAATCGACTTTACCGAAAGAGATGAAAGAACCCTTATTTCCGATTGTACCAACCGGTTCGGTTAACGTTGGCAATTCAAAGCGCTTGAAAAATGAATCATTATACAGGCGCGCATCTACATCGCTACCGAGAAAGAGAATCAGTCCCCCTCCCGATTGCACAAAATCATACACATTTTGCAGCGCTGCCCCATCCAATTTCGGCACATTTGAAAGGATAAGCGTATGGAAGCGGGATAATCGCTGAGCCAGAATCTCATCGCTCAAACAGGTGAACGTCGCGATGGTTGAGATCTTTTCGTGCGCGGGATTCAAAGCCGTCTTCAGGTTGTTTAAATCGGTTTCCCTGCCGCCAACCAACAATACATTTATTTCCGGGGGAACATAGAAGCTGAAAAATCGCTGATTATCCCGCGACAGTTCATCCTCCTCCAACAGGAGGTATCCCGACTGGTGACCGGTATTTTCAGGTACAAAACTAAACGAGATTTTTTGCACCTCGCCAGCCTGGAGATTTATCAACGTTTGAGCGGAGCGCCTGCCATCAATAAAAAGCTGAACGAGCTTGTTCAGCGCTTTTGTTTTTCCATAATTCCGAATGAGTGCATCAATTTGAGCGGTTTTCCCTTTTTCAAAAATTTGATTCGCCAACCGTACCGTTTCGATTCCGAGATTGCTTTCTGCCTGCTCGATCAGGGGTATCACATAGCAGCGAATATTCGGTTCCAGTAGCAGCGGAGATGTTTCATTCAACATTCGAAAACCGGTTTGCTGAAGATCGCCGATGAGATAAATTTCGCGATTGATATTTTTTGACTCCAGCAGCACCGTTTGCGCCACCAGGAGCGCATCCAGGAAATGTGTCGAATGATACGAAAGCGTCATGTTTTGTATCAGACGTTTGATCGCTTCGGGAGTATATTTGGGTCCGATCAATGTGGCAGTTCCGGGATTGCCGGCTTGAAGGATATAAACTTCGTCCCCGGGATTGATCGCATCGATGACCTTCAACGCTTCCTGCCTGGCGAGATCGAATAGTTGACTATCCTGGTTTTCCCTGGACATGCTCAAGCTATTATCAAGAATGATCGCAATCGAAGTTTTCGCATTTGAAGTCACCATCGAGCTCATACTGCCCCTGAGTGCCGGGCGCGCAAACGTCAATACCAGAAACAGAATGATAAGTGTGCGCAGTATCAGCAAGAAAATCTGCCGCAGCTTGACTCGCCTGATTTTTTCACGCTGCATTGCTTTTAAAAATTCCAGGCTGCTGAATTTTATCTTTTTGAGCTTTTGCCGGGTGAACAGGTGAATCAGAATAGGAAGGATGGCAGCGGCAAGACCAAATAAGAGAAATGTGTTGAGAAAAGTCATTTTTTATTCAATTTTTCAAATCAGGCTAAATCCTGAATTTTTTGAGAGTTGTTTATTGAAGCATAATTTGTAATTTTCGATCGATCCGAAATTCAACGACGGCAGCAACGCCCATGCAAGTACGCGGGATTGGCGTCTGCGGTAATTCAATTTAAACGTCATTTCAACAACATGGTTCAAACAGGTTGATAAAATGCGTCGAAGTCCTGCTTATATGAATTACGTTTAGGAACTGGGATGAAATCAGTTACTCATTTTTATTTTCTTAAGTGGCTA
>JAFGMA010000238.1 GCA_016927835.1 Candidatus Zhuqueibacterota bacterium
AATCTGTTGTAAATACGCACTTCAAAATTATGCTATATTATGAAAATTTTGTTTTTTTTACTTGACATTAACATAGTAAGATCAGTGTTCTATAAATTAGATCCAGATAGTCAATTAAATGCCCTTGAAAAAACCCGTATCTGAGGCATTACACCTAAAATCTCGCGCCATCGCTTTTTGGCTACTCACACTTAACTTGATTCCAAAGGCAACGATATAATGGCAACCGAAAATTCCCGCAATCTGCCCAACATACTCGTAATCATGTCAGATGAACATGATCCGGCGGTTACCGGATGCTACAGTGATCCAATAATCCGAACACCAAATCTGGATCGACTGGCAGCGCAAGGTGTTACATTCGATGCTGCTTATACGACTTCGCCACTATGCGTTCCGGCGCGGCTCAGTTTCACCGCCGGCAAATATATCAGTCGCTGCGGCGCATGGAGTAATCAATGCTGGCTGCCCGGCGATGAGTATCCGTCTCTGCCCCGGATGCTGAACCGTTCCGGGTATGAAAGCTTTCTCGGTGGGAAAATGCACTTTGATATCAGTCGGCGATATGGATTTATAGAGATCTATCCTGCTTCGAGCAATCGCTCGCATAAGACCGGACAGGAACTGCGCCGCGATCCTGCGGACAAAAATCCAAATTTTCTTTCATGGCAGGAGAGATCGAGCAAATTTCATGTTGGGGATGACTCCCGCATCATGTCGCACGATCGTCTGGTCACGCAACATTGCTCCGAATTTCTAAGAAAAAGGGAGCGATCGGATAGACCCTTTTTCATGGTTGCGGGCTACCTCGCCCCCCATTTCCCATTAATTGTTCCTGAAAATTATTGGCAGCGATACCGGGACAAAATCCCCATGCCGCACCTGCCTTCGGGATTCGAAGAATCGCTGCCGACGAATTATCACCAATTGAAATTAGGATTTGGTTTGACCGATACCGAACCGGATACCGTAAAACTGGGACGGGAATTATACTGGGGATTGACGGATTGGCTCGATAATGAAATCGGCAAACTTCTGGACGCCCTTGCCAATTCCGCCGTCGCGGATAACACACTGGTCATTTATACCAGCGATCATGGGGAAAATAAAGGCGATCACGGGTTGTGGTGGAAAAATAACATGTACGAGCATTCGTGCCGGATTCCGCTGATCATGAGTTTGCCGTCGCGCTGGAAGGGCAACCAGCGGCGTGAAAGTGTTTGTTCGCTGGTCGACGTCGTTCAAACGATTGCCGATATTGCCGAAGTACGCTGTCCGGAAGACTGGAATGGCGACTCGCTATTGCCCCTGCTGGATAAGCCATCAGTGCCCTGGAAAAATTTCGCTGTCAGCGAGTATTATGCGCATAACATTGCCTCCGGCTACGCCATGCTTCGCGAAGATGCCTGGAAATACGTCTATCACACGCGCATCAACGAAAACTTTGCTCCTGAGCGTGAATTGTATCACCTGCAAGCTGATCCGGGTGAATTCAATAACCTGGCAACCCTGCCGGAACATGCGCATCGCATAGAACAAATGCACCGCAAACTCATCAACGAAATCGGGCGCGATCCCGAAGAGGCGGAGCTTGAATGCCGGGCGGATTATGCCAGGGGTTACCAGCGCGATTGAAATACCTCATGAACCAGTTCATTTGAAACGCTAATTCAATCGAATTCGACTACCAAAGAGGTGATGCCAATGCCAGACAAATCAGAGAAAATGAATATCCTGTTCATCATGTCCGATTCCCTCGTGACGCAATTGACGGGATTTATGAATGATCAAATCGCAGAGACACCCAATTTGGATAAATTAGCAGCATCCGGTGTGCTCTTCAATAACGCCTATTGCAATTCGCCGCTGTGTGCGCCTTCGCGAGCATCAATGGTGACCGGGCGCTATGTCTCCGAGATCGGTGCATTTGACAACAGCAATGAATTCTCGTCCGAAATTCCCACAATGGGGCACGTATTCCATGCCGCGGGATATGAATCGGTTATCATTGGCAAAATGCACTTTCTGGGCTATGATCAATGGCACGGCTTCGACCAACGACTCGCTCTGAGCACGGATTATTCGCGCGGGTACTCGCCTGGGGCGTATGTCTGCGCATACCAGTGGGATCAACCTTCGGGACCCAATCCGGCGCCACCCGCGGAATGGATGGGACCGAGTTACGTACGAACCAGCCAATGGGATCACTATCCGCATCATTATCAACGGGATGAGGAAATTCATAAACAAGCCATCGCATATCTATCGAGCAAAAATTCGGAGTCCGAGCCATTTTTCTGCTGCGTTTCGTATCATGCCCCGCACAATCCGTTTTGGATTCCGCCCAAATACCTCGCACCGTTCCAAAACAGAACGCTGCTCCTGCCGTCCATTCCTGAAGATGTAAATCCCTGTCATGGCATTATGGACAAATGGTTGAATGACTTTCATCGCATTCCTGAGATCGAAGACCGCTTGATGCACGAAGATAGCCTGCAATGGCTGTATGAAACCTATTACGGAATTGTTCATTATCTCGATGAACGTATCGGTGAACTTCTCAATGTTCTCAGGCAGAAGAAGCTCGATCGAAATACCGCAATTGTCTTTGCCAGCGATCACGGTGATATGCTGGCGCACCGGGGTATGGTTCAAAAACGCTATTTTTACGATCGATCGATGCGCGTGGCGCTTATCTTCAGCCTTCCAAATCATTGGCGTGAGGACGTCAGAATTGAAACACCGGTCTCGCTACTGGATTTGCTCCCGACATTCACAGAATTGCTCGATGGTCAACTACCGGATGAGTTGCCGGGACGCAGCGTGCTGTCGAGCCTTCGTGGGGATTCAGAACCGGAAAATCGGATGATTTTTGCTGAATATCACGGGGAGGGTGTTCACGCGCCATGTTTTATGGCGCTGAAGGATCAGTATAAATATATTTATGTGCATGGTCATGAAGAACGGCTGTATAATCTTGAACAAGATCCCGATGAGTTTCAAAACCTCATTACGGATTCAAGCTACAGCAACCTGGTAGCTGAATTGAAAGCCGCCGTGTTCAGGCAATTCAATCCCGATGCGATAGCCGAAGCAGCAATACGCAGTCAGCGAAATCGCCGGTTCATCCTGAATTCAGTTGGGAAAAATCAATAGCGAGAATCGCTCGTGATAAATCATAGTTTACCTTTGCAGTTTTTCAAACTCAGCCAAACCTGGCGTGCAACTCGAATCGAGCAACCATATTATTACACATCACCCTGAACAACCACCGCCGGAGGATTGCATGCGAAGCCCAAACTCGAAATGTTTTTACCTGATAATCGCAGGAGCACTTATGGCAACGAGCATAAATTCGAACACCGGAGTCCCGTTATTCACCCAAAAAGATATTTTTATCAGCGGAACCGATGGATACGACACGTTTCGCATTCCGTCAATTATTGTCACGCAGGACGGAACCATCCTTGCCTTTTGCGAGGGACGTAAACATGGTAGATCCGACACCGGTGATATCGATCTGGTTTTGAAACGCAGTTTTGATGGCGGAAGCCTGTGGCAACCGTTGCAGATTATCTGGGATGACGGCGCAAATGTCTGCGGCAATCCTTGCCCGGTGATCGATCTCGCGACCGGAACGATCTGGTTGTTGATGACCCATAACCCGGGTGAAGATAATGAACAAGCGATCAGGGATAAAACGAGCCAGGGCACACGCACCGTGTGGATCACAAAAAGCACAGACGATGGCGCAACCTGGTCAATGCCGAAAGAAATCACCAGCACGACCAAAAAAGACAATTGGACATGGTATGCAACCGGGCCCGGCGTGGGAATTCAGCTTGAAAATGGACGCCTGATCATTCCGTGCGATCATGGGGAAGCGATAAGCAAAAAGTATTATTCCCATATCATTTTCAGTGATGACGGCGGTAAAACCTGGCAACTAGGAGGCTCCGCTAGTGAAAAAACTGACGAATGCCATGTTGTTGAGCTATCCGATGGGACGCTGTTGTTGAATATGCGCAATTATTCGGGTAACCGTTTGAGAGCAATTTCTAAAAGCAGAGATGGCGGAATGACCTGGTCGCCGGTGACTTACGATACCATGCTATACGAACCGGTGTGTCAGGCAAGTTTGCTGCGTTTCACCAGTGATTCACAATCCGGCAAAAGCCGAATTCTGTTTTCGAATCCGGCATCAAATACCTCACGCATCATGCTGACGGTCCGGTTGAGCTATGATGACTGCGAAAGTTGGGGCGTTGCCAAAATCGTGCATCCGGGTCCTTCAGCCTATTCCTGCCTGGCGATTTTGGCGGATAAGTCAATTGCCTGTTTATACGAACGCGGGGATGGACATCCCTACGAAAAAATAACGTTCTCCCGCTTCAACCTGGAATGGCTGACTGACGGCAAAGATTCGCTCAGACACCGCAATCACAGCAGCAAAAAGCGATAAAAAATGGAACGCGAAAGCTTGCTTTCGCCGAAAATTCTGCATATTGCATAAAACGAAGCACCCTAATAGAAAGGCAAGAGCAAATCCAGTCTTTCCAATTATTAACTATCATGATGTTGACGACAAACCTGACTCGAGGAGGTAAAACATGCCCAGAATCAAAGTTCTCTTGCTGCTGGTTTTGTTGTTCAATTTCAACGCCCTGGCGCAGAAAGCTTACGAGCACAAAACTCTCCAACACAAAAATTTCACCGCACCGACAATCGACCTCGACTATCCCATTAATATGGAAAATATTAAAGCCATCGGGATGGGCAATACGCAAATTGCCCTCGGAAAAACATTCAACGCCATGATGTATAATCCGGCGTTCCTCGGCAGGAAGCAGACTTCCGTTGAAGCTTTTGGCATTCATGCAAGCTTACCCCCTGACACGTACGATGCCGCTTTTTTCCTTATGGATAACATGGACGAATTCACCGAGGCAATTTCCTTGAATACTATCTGGGACGGCGTAAACGCGTTTTTCGCTGATGGTGCAACAATTCAGCAGCGGCTCACTGCACTGAATCAAATTCAGGAGGGAATGGATTTCACCATTGATCTCGCATCCGAAGTCATCGGTCACTCAGAGAATCCTGAGGTGCACGGTATCACAATTTTGCCATCAACCAGCATTCAATACGGACACTGGGGATTTTCCCTGTATGGATTCGGTCATTCGGCGTTTATGGTGCAGCAAAGCCCGACGCTCGAAGCCTTGCTGAAGATAGACATTCCAACTAACATGGAGCACCCCCTTGAAGCCGCGAAGGTGGTTACGCAAATGCTGGGCACACTGGCAACGGTTGTTGTCGGAGGGGGCGAAAGCTTTTCGAACGAAGTTTTTCCCGTCGCTTTTTACCTGTCGTATATCGACCTCATCGGTTCGGTAGGATACGGATTTAATTTTAAAGAGAACTGGCTGGTCGGAGCCAATCTGAAAGTGGTTAACCGGAGATTCATTACAGATCGTGTCGCGGTTGATAATTATGATGAAATCCTGAGCAAAGTCTGGGAAAACCTCCAGTCTGACATTACCTGCGTAACGTGCGATATTGGTGGGCTTTATCAGAGTCCTTTCGGCACCTCAATCGGTGTATCGCTGCAAAATATCATCCCGCTGCAGACGATTGAAAAAAAGATTTATACCGAATTCAGGCTTCCGGTGAGAATGTATTATGGTCCGGCTCCCAATGCCCCGAGTGATACCGTGCTTTATACCTTTTCTCAGGGCATCAAAGTCGAACGGGCGCTTAAATTGGAAGTCCCCCTGATTGTTAATGCCGGCATCAGTCATCCAATCACGAAGGATTGGGATATTGCCGTGGATTGGCTGGATATTGCTGAACAAGACTCGCGTTACAATCGCATGCGCGAGCGCTTATGCGTGGGCACAGAATATCGCCTGAGACTGCTGAATGACCTGCTGATGCTCTCATTTCGTATCGGGCTGGCGGACGAACGCATGACTGGCGGTTTGGGATTGAATATAACGCGCTTTTTCCAACTCGATGGCGCGTATGCTTATGATCGTTTTGTAAATTCGTATTCTTATTACTGCCAGTTGAAACTCGGCTGGTGATAGCACCTGAATAGAAAATGGCGTCCACATTCGACATGGGACGCCATTTTTTTTATGCTCAATGCAGATCGGGATTTATCCGTGTGCGCTGGCTTGCCGACCTCAACGCAGTGCTTGAAAAAAGTCCCGGCTGGAATTTATCTGATAAAATTCTTTGCGAAAGAATGAATAGAAAGCAACAACGCAGTGCGTCAAATCGTTATTTGATTTCGAGATAATCTTTATCGGGCAGTTTCGGGAACGCAGCATGCGGCTCGTTCTGGTACCAGAAAGCGACCGAAGCAAGATCATCCTGCAGCGGCAGATATCGACCACCGGACTGCCAGCCGAGTGCCTGAATGGTCACTTTTAAATCCTTCTCGAATCGCACGGGATCCATAATGTGCCAGCGGTACAATCCGAAGCGCTGCTGTGAATTCCACAAGCCATCGGGTTTGAGCACTTGCGGCATGCCGGCGAAAGGCGTTGAATATTCTTTGTATTGATTATTCACCACAAAACCATAAGAACCGCAGAAATAATCCTCGGTTCCGGTCCCGCAGATGGTGGGGAACTTCCCATCACCATCGATAAAAAATTTGATTTCGCCTTCTCCCCACCAACCATTGTTATTCGAGCCCCAGCACATATACGTTCCCACAAAATGCCCCCAGCCTTTGACGCCGTCGAGAATCGTGTAAACGTCTTTATAGGGCAGCGGATTGATGCGTCTGTATTGCGCGTGTAAATAAGCCGCATCTTCGGGCACATCGGTCAGCGTGTAATTCACCTGGTAATAAAGGCTCATGTTATTTTCATCCAGGTTTTCCATGGTGATCTTGCATGATTTGCGAAATGGCATCACCCAATAACAATTGAATGCGCTTCCCGGATTGACGCAAACCGGCAGCGAATTCACCTGCGCGTACTTGCCCCAGCCGCAGGCGAAAAAGTCACCGACCGGCACTTCGATAGAAGGCTGCTCTTCGCCATCCCAATAAAATCGTAATATTTCGAAACGCCAATTGCCTGATGGTGTCATCCAGATTTGTTGAATTGCGCCGGGACCTTTAATTTCCGCCAGCACAACGGTCTCTTTGGGCTTGATATGGATGTAAGGCGAAACTTTCCATCCCTGACCCAGATCGCGCGCTGCTTTTGCTGCCAATCCGTCGATTGACATCCCCCCTTTTCCTTTTTCGCCTGTAAAATTTTCCGGGCTGATCGATCGCGTTTTGGCATGCGACAATTGCGACAAATTGCCCAGATTCATATATAATCCATTAAATGACGATTCCTGGGCGATTAAGCCCGACCACGAATACAGAATGATTAAGATCAAACAGATTGCAAAGGTTTGCCTCTTCATATAAGTTCCTCCCCGCGCTTTAAAGGATGAGTTTATTACTGTGTTAAATGTACCGATGAATTAATTGTGACCGTTGCCGCAACCTCACTTTGCCGTCACTTCTTCTACAGGATACCCGATATAAATCTGAACCGTTCGATTCAGGAATCTTCCTTCGGGCGATGTGTTGCTGAAAATGGGATTGATTTCGCCATAACCGTGAAACGCAAGTTTTCCCCCGGGAATCCCCATTCTTATCAAAATGTCATGAGCGATTTTTGCACGTTTTTGGGACAGGTTCAGATTATAGTCTTCATTTCCGATATCATCGCAAAAGCCGTAAACGCGTATGCTCGCGCTCGGATGGGCGGTATAAATATTTAAAACCTTCTGCATGAGCGCCTTATTGCTGCCACCTATCTGTGAAGAATTGAAATCGAATAAAATCAGGCTGAATTTTTCGAAAACGCTGTCCTGCCGTGTTTCAGCAATGGCAGTTGATTCATCGACCTGGACCACGGGGATCGTCTTCGGCGCACTTTCGAAGGATTCATTGTCCTGGTCGGTAATGGAAATTCCATATTGAATTTGGGAAACATCATGAATTCTCTCCCCGCTGTCATCAATCCAATTCCAAGAAAATTCAGTCTTCTCTGTTTGAAATGACTTTTTCAACAATGCACCGGACAGGCTGTTGGCAATGAATGCCCAATCCTTCAATCCCTCTGGTGCTGCAATCCGCAGCTTGAAGAAGCCGATTTCCGGCTGATAGATGCGCTCCGTAATTTCCGACCGAATTGGTTCGAGGATCGAATATCGCCGGGAACTGATCTCAACGCGCCGATTTTCCGCCTGTCCTTCCGTCGTCCGTATGCTTGAAGGTTTTTCCGGCAGATTTCTGGCTTTAAGCTGAATTCTGCGCGCATCGATACCCCAGACACGATGAAGATATGCGCTCACTGCTTCCGCACGCTTTTGGGAGAGCGCCAAATTCGCTTCCTCCGCTCCCAGGTTCATATTGCATCCGGTCACTATTAAATTAGCGGTCGAATCATGCTTTGCGCGACTCCCCACGATATTCAGCAAATGGTAATATTTATCCAGCGATTTCCGAATCAATTTTTCATCAAACGCTGAAGCGCTGTCGGGTGAATCATACATATAATAGCGCGCATCGATTGCAGCCGAATTGCTATCGAAAAAAACATAGCTCAGCATTGGAAATTCATCCGTCAGGCGACGCTCGGTGATTAGCAGCCGGTCAGATTTATACGCAATGCTCCCTGACGGCGGAATCGGAAAATGAAAGGTCACCTGAAATTCGGTGATAATTTCCTTCGTCAGTGCCTCGAATACCGGAATCAGGTCTTCCGCATATTTTGCTTTGAAGGCTTTTCCCTGTGGCGTGGCTTCTGAGATTTGAGTGATTGTTTCGCTTATCTGCTGCGGTTTGCTGTAATCGATGCCATAGATCGTAATCCCGGCTTTTGAAGCGGCTTCAAGCGCAGGTTCGAACCGATACTTGCTGCCGAGATCTTCCCCGTCACTCAGCAGAATCATCACCCGCAGCAAATTCGATGGCAATTGTTCGAATTGCTTCAATGCGACCAGGATTTCATCGTGCAGATATGTCCGCATCGTCAAATTCGTTCTGTAATTTTGCCGGATATAATTCATCACTTCCACAACATCTTCGGTGAATGGCAAAAATTTCACCTTCAGCAGTTGATCTTCAATTGTTGTTTTAAATCGCACAGGTGTGGATTTTTGCTCATCGAATAAGACGACCGAAATGCGGCTTCTGCCCTGGAATTTATCCAGCAGCAGACGCACGCTCATCAACAATTCTTTCACCGAATTTTGCATGGATGAGCTGTTATCCAGTGCAAGAACGATATTCAAGTTCGTTTCGATAGTGGATTGAAGCGGAGCGACTTTGATAATTTTCGCAATCTCATCTTCCCGCCGAACTTCCACTTGATCTGAATTCAATTCTGTAAAGGCGGCACCGGTTTCATCCATCACGCGCAAAATAAGATTGCTCGAATCACGTTCGATAAAACGAATTTTCCCGACTTCCCTGGGAGAGTTCAAAATTTTCACTTGAAGCGAATCGCCCGCTGCAATGGAACGCATTGAAAAAATTCCCAATGCAATCAAGATCATTGGTAGGTAAAAAGAACGACGAAGGCTGCTCATGTTGGTTACCTCCATTTAAATGCATAGCCCGCTGGTGAGCTTTGAGCCCATTGAAAATTTATGTTTTAAATCGGGTAGAATAATTGAATAAGCCAGAATAAATATAGCACAAAAATGTTAAATGTCAAAGAAAAATAGCTATGCCTCAGCATTGAGAATGAGAACATGATTTTCCCGGCATAATTTTATTGATCCCCAAAAAAGCGGTGCTGAAATCTGGCTTAACAACTGAATCGAAAAAATGCTTGCAATTTGCCAGATATTGTTTATACTGTACTGAGTTTGCTTTGTTTTGAAATTGCGGTTTGCTATTCCGGGAAGGTCTTTTCAATTATGTGGAACGGATTAAAAATTCATATCTTATTGCATAGCAGAAAAGAGTGCTCCCGAATGACACAGCAGTTCATTTGAATCCTTAATGAGCATAGTGGCAATTCACTCTATCAAAACTTCAAAAAGGAGCAAAACGAATGACAACAAAATTGATCATCGATGCGCATCATCATTATCAAAATGTGCCGAACTATCCCGATCTGCTGGCGGAAGAATATGCAGCTCTTGGAATATCAAAAGTCTGTCTGATATCACCACGCGGGGACGATCCCTATGGTCGGTTGCAGGCAGCCATAAAAAAGTATCCCGATTTCATCCTGGGACTACCTGAATACGACTGGGAAAACCATACGCCTGACGACATCCGGCGTTTCAAAGACATGGGCTTCAGTGGAGTCAAATTTATCCGCCCGCCGCAGCCCTATCATCACAAGGCATTCTGGTCGGTGTATGAAAAATGCCAGGAACTGAAGCTGCCCGGCTTGTTTCACCTGGGGATTGTTGCCAGAACGACTATAAACGCCAAAGGTTTCATGAAAGCGGTTACGTCAGCGGACATGGCTGAAGCGCAATTTGTTGATAATAATTACATGCGCCCGATTTACCTGGATACGATTGCAAGGCTATTCCCCGAATGGCAAATTCATGGAGCGCATCTGGGCAATCCCTGGTACGAAGAAGCCGCAATGAGTTGCCGCTGGAATCCCAATTTGTATTTCGATCTTTCCGGCTCAACACTGAAAAAGAAAAAACCCGAATTTTTCGGCGAATTACTCTGGTGGAATCAATTCACGCGCTATCGGGATCCCGATGGCAGAGATGCATGGGAAAAAATTGTCTTTGGCAGCGATGTCGCCTATTTTGAAACCCGCGATGTGCTGCATGATTATGATCAGGTCATTCGCGCGCTGAAACTCTCGGATGACCTTAAATTGAAAATTTTCGGTGGTACGGCTGCAAAAATATACGGATTGGCTTGACCGGTGCAATGCATTTTACTCGGAATGTCGGCGATACGCCAATCATCCAGTGCGGACTTCGACTTCGGGTCCATACCATTCCGGACGCACGAGCAGCTTTTTCCCATCAGAAAATCCATCACCGCGGCGATGGAGCAATTCGATCAAACGATTGCGCCATAAGTCCGTACGCGCGGCGCTACTCGACGCTTTCGCCAAATTCCGCAATTCTTGCGGATCTTTTTTTAAATCGAAAAGCTGCTCTTCTCCGCTCGTCGGGAACCAGATATATTTCTCGCGGGCATCCGTCAGGTAGTGCATTGCATGTTCTTTGCTATAACATGGGGAATGTTCTCCGTGAAAGACGTCGCGCCACTGCTCACCTCGGACGGCTCTAAATACGCTCGATCCGGTGACGGAGTCTGGCGATTCAATCCCGGCTGCGTCCAGGATGGTTGGCATCACATCCTGCAAGCCGACAACGTGCTCGAAAGTGCCGCAAGGCACATCGAGCGACGCGGGATATTTGATCACAAAAGGTATTTTTGCAGAGCCTTCATACGCGTAGCACTTTCGGTGCAAATGATGGTCACCCATCATATCGCCGTGATCGGCAGTGAAAACTACCATTACATCATCCCCCAATTCTTTGCTCACGCGCTCCAGTAAATATCCGAGTTGATAGTCGATGTGCGTGATGCACCCCATGTATCCGGCGCGCATCCGTTGATTTTGTTCCGGCGTCAACCGACCATACCAGGCGACACGGTTGAGACCGGGATTGGGGACATCATACTTTTCCGCCCAATCTCCCACCGGAATATCGGGAAGGCGGCGGTGGTAATACATATTCCAGAAGAATTCGGGAGGATCGTAGGGCGAATGGGGACGCAGATGAGAACACCAGACAAACACCGGTCGCGTTGGATCTCGTTTTACGATCTGGTCGATGGTGACATCCACCGTCCAATTTGTGGGATGAAAGCGCTCTTCATAATGCCACGGTCGCCCGAGCCAGCCGTTGGAATCCGAACCGTGCGCCCGTTCGTGTGCGTAAGGTCCCAACTCCTGACGGAGCCAGTCCCAGTAATCATCCGCACCTTCTCGCAGATCATGGACGATCACCTGGTGGAAGCCATACAATTTGCGTCGCGGGTGCATATTGCGCCAACCAACATTGATGCAATGATATCCGGCGCGGGCGAGTACAGCCGCGAGCGTATTTGGCTCATGCCATTCGGACGATGAATACCCGATGAGTCCGCAGGCATGACTCGCCTGTCCGCCATGCAAACAGCGACGCGCTCCGGTTGTGGACGGAATTTCGGTATAGGCATTGGGAAAATAGGCGCCATGTTGGACAAAAGCATCCACATTCGGCGTTTCGACTACCGGATGCCCGGCAATTCCCAAATGATCGCCCCGGTGCTGATCAGTGGTGAAAAGAATGATATGCGGTTGTTGAGGTGTCATCGCGCTCTCCTTTTATGTGATGGTTTCTGTTTTTTAATAATTTAGTAGCTGATTTGGCAGAATAATCAAACGAATTTCTCCCGTTGAGTTGTAGCAGCAATTGCAATTATAATTTCAGGATGGGAAGTCAAAATGCGTATCAATATACCGAATGAAAGCGTTCGAAGATTACACGCGCGGATACGCGGGGAGTTCGGATTTTGATATATATCAGGATTAATGAAATGTTAAGCATACGTAAGCTTAATTATTCCTGATTATTTAAAAAGGCATTCAGGCTGATTTGGCAGCGCGGGATAATTGTATTTCACCAAGAGCTTTTATCTTCGAAATACCTGGCTCGCACCGGCATTCCCAGGTTTTGCTTTAGACTGCAAAAAAAACTTGCTATTTATCAAATAATTTATATATTATGTCATGCAGAAACACGCTTGAATGTGCAAAGATTCAATTCCGGAGGGTTAGGTTGTAACTCATATAATTCGAGAGAATTAGCTGAGGTTAATCGAGCCGAATTCAAAGAGAGGAAAATCATTTCGGAAATAAAAATCGCCCCTGTAGCTCAGTACGGATAGAGCAGTGGTTTCCTAAACCATGTGTCCCCAGTTCGAGTCTGGGCAGGGGTACTTCAATATTAAAAGCCCACGGGCAAATGCTGCCTGTGGGTTTTTATTTTATGATCATTCGATCATGCGGACCGAACCACAATTCGAGCTTTTTATCCCAGTACCATCCTGTCGAATCAATATGAAACGGATGGTGTTTCAAGCTTCCTTCGTCCAAAAGAGCAATTGTTTCTTTCCAGGAACGAACGCCGCTCACTGCGTCCAGCTCATGCAAATTTTGATATCCGACACAGCAAGCAATTTTCAAAGCCCTTTCCAGGGTTTCGCCATTTAATAATGCCATATAGAAACCGGCAATTGCAGCATCGCCGGCACCGGTTGCACTTGCGATTTTATATATCTGAAAAGCAGGGCACCAGAGTTCACGACTCGCCCAGGCGTCGCTTTGGGCGGGCTTGCAGGCACCCATCTCTATAATTCGGGATTCGACAGCAGTTCTGAAATAGATGCCACGATGGGCAGCCTTCAGAGCTGCCATTTTACATCCCATACGCAGGAATTCCGCGGCTAACTCTGAAAAAAGAGCCGGCTCGAGTTTTTCAATCAGATTTACTCCGCCGTGTGATTTGTGTGCGATCATAAATCCCTGAGGGTCAAGAACATAAAACGCCTCCTCGATACTCGGAAGAAAGATATCAACATACGGTAATACATGTTTAAGCAATTGTCTCCAATCGACTTTGCCTGACTGACTATTCGGATCGGGCAGTGAGAAATCCAGGGCGGTTGTCACGCCGCATTTTTTCGCTTCCCTGAAAATCCGAATTAATTCGCTTCCTTCGTTTTCAAAGGTGGCTTTCATGATCGGCGGATATCCGAAATGGAATATTTTTGCTTTTCGCACCAAATTATAATTGATATCCGCACTGGTGAAAATATCATTGGTACCGGGATTGTGCAGAAACATCCGGTCGATTCCCGGCGGTGCCAGAACAATTGAATACGAACTGCCACGATTTTGCTCGATTTTAAGTCCCCGAATATCGCCCTGACCTTCCAATCGTTGCCGGATAATCCGACCAAAATCATCGTCACCGACTTTTGCAATGAATGCGATTCGCGCGCCCAGTTTTGCAAGAACCAGTCCTGTGTTTGCAACCGGTCCGCCGGTACTCACATCAGCATCATCGACATTGATAAGTTTGCCCGGTCTGAAAATTTCATCGATTTGGGTATAGCCTACATCCGGTATTTGGGGGATAATATCCAGGCAAATATGTCCCACACATGCAACATCGAAAATCTGCTCTGAATCGCTCGTGACCATTCGCATCCTCCTTTGAAAGGTTCAGCAACATGTATGGTAATCATTCTCCTGCCGCGCTTCTCGGCTGCATTTCAAAATAGTCAATTCGATTCCCGTCTTGATCGATTGCTTCGAATGTCAAGCGTCCACCATTTATTTCAACTAAACAGAAATGATGAATATATTTAAAAACATCGATTTGTTCCCAGTCTTTGTAGTGTTCGGTGTCCAGGCTCCCCCCTGCTCCGCCGGTGATAATATAAACCGGTCCCGTATTTTTTGGAAACCGACCGCGCTCGTATGCATGCGTATGACCGCTAAAAAGAATGTCAATGGGATACTTTTCCAGCAATGGTACGATGTGCTTTCGCAATTCTGGCTCGCCATCGTAATAGCCGCCGCCCCAGGATTCCGAATATGGCGGTTGATGGAAAAGCATAAAATGCCAGGTTGCATTGCGGAATTCCGAAGAATTTAGCTCATTCAACAACCAGGCATATTGTTCCGAATCTGGCGGGATATCAAATGGCGGTGAATTTTTATTCGGATCGAGGAAGATGAAATATGCATCGCCATACGCAACGGAAAACAATGTGGAGCTGTCAGGGTAACCCAGATAGTATTCGTACAACTCGCTTCGATACGAATCCCAGTAGCCACCATATTCATGATTTCCTGCTGCCAGGTATACGGGGTGCGAGCACACAAAATTTCTCATTGGTTCGAAAAAGCTGTCTATCCACTCGGATTTGTTTGCGCCATGGCTTACGGCATCTCCGGTTTGTACGAGCAGCTCTGCGCCCGATTGTATTGCCAGATCAGAAAGACGTTCGTTAATTTCCACGCCTACATGACTATCGCCCCATACAGCGAATTTGAATCCCGCATTCGCTGCCGGAGCTGTTTGAAGCGTATACTCCGGGCTCCACAGCATTCCGGATCGAACGCGATAATAATATGTGCAGCCTGGCGCCAAACCATCGATTGTCATTCGGTGGAGGCTCGTTTTCGCTTCGATGATTTTTGAATTCTCATTGCTCGACTTTTCTCCCCACCGGATTTCGGCATCCGCTGCTATATCGGTTTCCCAAGAAACGGTGGCGCTCTTCTGCAGGCTTTGATTAAGGTAGGGTTCCACGATAAAAGCCGGCAACAGAGGTCGTTCGCTTTGAATTCCAGAGATCGTCAATGATATTTCGTCAAAACCTTGCTGGATTCGGTCAGCGCTTTTCAACGCCATCAGGTTTTGCATCCTGGATACGCAGGTATCGATTTTATCAACCCAATCCCGTTCAATGTCAGGGAGCTTTTTAAGCGCCTTGAGCAATCCGCGCATTCTTGTTTGCAAATCTGACCGTTTCTGCTGCAATTCAATAATAGAAGCAAGTCTGAGCTCTACCTTGATTAGTTCACCCTTTCCCGGTCCATTAAATCCTTTAATTGCAATGAAATATGTTTCACCCGGATTGGCAGATTCGCTAATCAAAACCTGTCCTGAACCCATGGAAAAAGCCGATCTTTTTTCACCATTCACCCAGATTTCCTCGTCGTCATTGACCGTGACGTAGAGATAGATAGCCTGGGAAGCGGTTTGGAAATCATCAATTTTCTCGGGTATTGTTATGGTTTGGCGAAACCAGTACGCATAGTTGTTTTCGTACCACTTGAAACCGATTTCAGCATCCTTCCAATTAGAATCATCTGTCACCGGCATTTCACCGCCGATAGCTTGATTTTCCGGCAATGCTTTCCATCCACTGGCTATTTGGTAATGCTGAAAAGACGGCAGTGCTGCCAGGGTTTCAATAATGAGGTTAATTCTATTTAATTTTCCATCGCCTCTGCTGCTTTCAAGTTGACGAATTTCGTTTATTGTTCGAAATTGAGCAGGATATCGGTCACAGCCATTCACAAGAATGAATGCGAAGCTCAGGATATAGACTGATAAACGCTGCATAATAGCTCCCCAGGATTTAATTTATTTGTATTACGAAACGCATTTAAAATGCCCTGAAATGGGAATCATGTAATAGAATTTATCCAATGACTTACAAGACACTTATAGATTTTCAGGCGAGTATTATTTCATTTTTGAGAAGTTTGGAATTTACAATATATGCAAATATTTTAGAAAAAGCAATTATTTTAAGTTCTTGAGAGTTAATGCCTCAGCTATCAGCTCTTTTCGTGGTTTGAGACGTCTCTGAAATTCCAAACTGGAGTTAACCAGTAGCTGAGGCATTGCACTTGAGGGCGAAACTCAACGCTGACAAAGCCGGCAGGTTCTCGCAAGGCACTGGTTAATTACGATCGATTTTAGCATTCATATTTTTCAGATCAGGCTTAAAACATATTCACTTTTCATTCAGGAATTTTTAGGAGCAAGCAATTTCATCTTTAGAAACATAGTGCCCATCCGAAA
Organism: Candidatus Zhuqueibacterota bacterium; assembly: GCA_016927835.1. Lineage (GTDB taxonomy): Bacteria > Zhuqueibacterota > Zhuqueibacteria > Thermofontimicrobiales > Sulfurfontimicrobiaceae > Sulfurfontimicrobium. The sequence goes on from JAFGMA010000238.1 coordinate 16,672, forward strand.
ATCCTCATTCTCATTTCCGAGGTCTGCTGATCGGGAATCCATTTATAAATAAGGATTGGTTGCTTTACGCTTAAAACATGCGGGAATGATAGTTTTTGTCTATCCAATTCATTCTTCATATAGGTTTTCGTATAGGCTCTTATCTTAAGAGGCAATTCGACAATGAGGAAAATATAGCCGGTGGATCGGTATTATTTTCCTGATAAATGCTTTTTATTAGCGACATATTTCTTTTCGTGATATTTTTTATCATGAAATCAAATTATTTAGGCATATTTTTTATTAACTTACGAAATTTTTAGTTTTATTTTCT
>JAFGMA010000239.1 GCA_016927835.1 Candidatus Zhuqueibacterota bacterium
AAAAGAAAATTGGAATATCGCAGGGGTGTTTCACTTGTGGGACCTCACCGGGATGATTTCAGTTTCAGCATTAATGAGAACGAATTGAGGAGATTTGGCTCCCGGGGACAACATAAAACTGTCTTGATTGCATCTAAGCTTTCAGAGTATAGCTACTTGAAAATAAAAAATGAAGAAACTCCGATTATTCTTTTCGATGATCTTTTTTCAGATTTAGATTCAATGAGAATCAGCAAAATCATTGAAAAGTTGGACCACGTCGGGCAGGTGTTTATCACAACGACACGCGCAGTCGAAGACGATTTGGATTCTAAAATGAGTTACATGCAATTCGAAGTGCGCGAAAATCAATTACGCTCAACAAAGAGATAGCGCGAAGAAGCAATGGAAGAAAAGCGAACCAAAAAGATGCTTCCCATCGGGAGTGCTTTGACCGGTTTGTTGGCAAATTATAATCTCCTTGGTAAGGTACGGGAAAATCAGGCAATCAATATTTGGAAAGAGGTTGTTGGCGCTCAGATAGCTAAGGTTACAGTTCCGGATCGTGTTGAGAACGGAATTCTCTATGTTAAGGTGAAACATGATGTCTGGCGCAACGAAGTCATTTATCAAAAACGAACCATAGTAGAAAATCTGAATCAAGAACTAAATGCAAATATCATCCGCGATATAAAATTCAATTAAATTGTCTTGACGCGGGATTATAAGGTTTGCGTGAACGATTAGTACAACAAGTAAATCGAAACTGGCAATCTACAAAACCGTGATCTCCCGTTGGCAGAATTGAGCAAAAAGGATAAATCAAATATAAATTATAAGCGAGGTTAAGAAATTCCATGGCTAAGAAAAACGACTCAAATTCGAAAAATGCGATCAAATCCGACTATGATGCAAGTCATATCCAGGTATTGAAAGGGCTCGAGGGGGTCAGGCGACGCCCCGCAATGTATATTGGCGATACAACATCGCGTGGTTTTCACCATTTGGTATCGGAGGTCGTAGATAATAGCATCGACGAAGCGTTAGCCGGTTATTGCAAGGAAATTGAAGTCACTTTAAAAGATGATAATATCGTGGTCGTGAAGGATGATGGTCGCGGAATTCCGGTTGATATGCACCCCACTGAAAAACGCTCCGCCCTCGAAGTTGTGATGACAGTTTTGCATGCAGGTGGAAAATTCGATAAAAAGTCGTATAAGGTTTCCGGTGGATTACATGGGGTTGGCGTATCGGTCGTAAATGCGCTCTCGGAATGGTGCGAGGTGCGAGTTTTTCATGAAGGTAAAATCTATCGGCAAAGATATGAAAAGGGTTTCCCCGTAACCAAAGTGGAGATTGAGGGAAAAGGCAAAGGTCGAGGTACTGAAACCACATTCAAACCAGATACCGAATTTTTTAAAAAAGTAAAATTCAGCTTTGATATTCTCAGTGAGCGCATACGTGAACTGGCTTTTTTGAACCAGGGAATCAAAATCAAACTGAAAGATATCCGCCAGGGAGAAGAAAGAGAAGAAATTTTTCAATATAAAGGCGGATTGATTTCGTTTGTTGAGTACATCGATCAAAACCGTCTGGCGCTGCATAAAAAACCAATATATTTTGCTTCTGAAAAAGAAGAGGTTCCGGTCGAAATCGCACTCGAATATAATGATTCATATATGGAAAATATCTACTCTTATGTAAATAATATACATACTATTGAAGGTGGTACGCATCTCATCGGTTTTAAAACAGCTCTAACCAGAACGCTAAACAATTATGCTCAAAAAAATAATTTATTCAAAAAAGACAATCTGGTATTTCAGGGAGAAGATGTTCGAGAAGGTTTATCAGCGGTGATCAGCGTTAAACATCCCGATCCGCAATTTGAAGGGCAAACAAAAACGAAGTTGGGAAATGGAGAAGTCAAGGGTATTGTTGAAACCATTGTCGGCGAAAGTTTATCCCTGTATCTGGAAGAAAATCCTGCGGTTGGCAAGAAAATAATCGAAAAGTGTCTCACCGCAGCGCGTTCACGTGAAGCCGCCAAAAAAGCACGCGAACTCACTCGTCGAAAAGGCGCTTTAAATGGTGGCGGCTTGCCTGGCAAGTTGGCGGATTGCTCTGAAAAGGATCCCCGGCTGTGTGAATTGTATCTGGTCGAGGGTGACTCTGCAGGCGGTTCTGCCAAACAGGGACGTGATCGCCGCTTTCAGGCAATTCTACCCTTGAAAGGAAAAATTCTCAATGTTGAAAAGGCACGCCTGGAAAAAATACTCTCCAATGATGAAATCCGCGTCATCATTACCGCGCTGGGAACAGGCATTGGATCCGATGAATTCGATCTTTCAAAAATTCGATACAACAAGATTATCATCATGACTGATGCCGATGTCGACGGTGCGCACATTCGTACGCTGTTGCTGACGTTCTTTTTTCGCTATATGCGAGAGCTGGTTGAAAAGGGCTATATTTATATTGCTCAACCTCCATTATATCGGTTGAAAAAAGGCAGTAAGGAAGAATATATCTATGATGATGAGGAGTTAGAAGCAAAGTTTCTAACGATGGGAAGAAACGGTGTCATGCTGCAGCGATACAAAGGATTGGGGGAAATGAATCCGGAGCAGCTCTGGAACACGACGATGGACCCTGATAACCGGACAGTGCTGCAAGTAACTATCGAAGAGGCTTTCGAAGCAGATCACATTTTCTCAACATTAATGGGAGACATGGTTGAACCCCGGCGGCAATTTATTGAAAAATATGCCAAGTATGTCAGAAACCTTGATATCTAATCTGCCAGTGCGAAAGGAAAAATATGTATACGCAAAACGAGAAAATTATACCTATATATATAGAAGAAGAAATGAAAGATTCCTACATCGATTATTCGATGTCGGTTATCGTCTCCAGGGCATTGCCGGATGTACGCGATGGGCTGAAACCGGTACATCGTCGAATTCTTTTTGGTATGCAGGAGTTGAATTTAAATCCGGGAAGCGCTTATAAAAAAAGCGCTCGTATTGTTGGTGAAGTGCTCGGAAAGTATCATCCTCATGGTGATAAGGCAGTATATGATACCATGGTTCGCATGGTGCAGGACTTTTCGTTGCGTTACCCTCTCGTCGACGGACAGGGCAATTTTGGTTCGGTCGATGGAGACTCGCCCGCGGCAATGCGATATACCGAAGCGCGGCTGGCGAGTATTGCCACCGAAATTTTGAAGGACCTGGAGAAAGATACGGTTGACTTTCAACCCAATTTCGATGAATCGTTGAAGGAACCGGTTGTATTGCCATCTCTGCTGCCAAATTTATTAGTCAATGGCGCGTCGGGAATCGCTGTCGGAATGGCGACAAATATTCCGCCACACAACATTTCAGAAGTTGTCGATGCTTTGGTGGCACTCATCAACCGACCGGATTTGAAGGTCGAAACACTGCGCAATTATGTGACCGGTCCCGATTTTCCGACGGCTGGCATTATTTACGGCGAGGATGGCATTGGGGAGGCGTATACCACCGGACGCGGCAGGATACTTGTGCGCGCCAGGGCAAATGTGGAAACGCTGCGGAATTCAAAAGAAAATATCGTTATTTCGGAGATACCGTATCAGGTGAATAAAGCCAACCTGATTGAAAAAATTGCTCACCTGTCCAATGATAAAAAAGTTGAAGGAATCAGCGAAGTACGTGACGAATCAGATCGAGACGGAATGCGAATCGTACTTGAACTGAAACGCGATGCACAAGCAGAAGTGATATTGAATCAGCTTTTCCGATACACCCAGATGCAGGTAACTTTCGGCGTGATAATGCTTGCGCTGGTCGATGGGCAACCCCGAATTTTGAATTTAAAAGAAATGCTGCAGCATTTCATCGATTTCCGACATGAAGTTATTGTTCGTCGGACAAAATTTGAACTTGATAAAGCAGAAAAACGCGCGCACATTCTCGAAGGACTGAAAATTGCTCTGGATAATATCGATGAAGTGATTGAGATTATCAAGAAATCACGAAATCCTGAGAGCGCAAGAAATGCCTTGATGAAACGATTCAAATTTTCCGAGATTCAAGCGCAGGCGATCCTGGATATGCGCCTCCAGCGATTGACTAATTTGGAGCGTCGAAAAATCATCGAAGAATATGAAGCAATCCTGAAATTAATTGAAAAATTAAAACTGATCCTCTCGGACAGAACCAGGAGAATGGCGATTATAAAGCAGGAACTGCTCGAACTAAAGGAGAAACATGGGGATAATAGACGCACTGAAATTATACAAAAAACTGAAGATTTTAAAATCGAGGACATGATTGCTGAAGAGAACATGGTCATTACCATTTCTCACAAGGGCTTTATCAAACGGGCACCGGTTTCTGCATTCAGGCGTCAGAATCGCGGAGGACAGGGATCTACCGGAGCCACAACGCGATCCGAAGATTTTATCGAGCATATTTTCATTGCATCTACCCATCATTATATTCTTTTCTTTACGAACAACGGTCGCTGCTATTGGCTGAAAGTGTATGAAATCCCGCAGGCTGGAAAAGGTTCGAAAGGTCGCGCTATTGTAAATTTGCTGCAAATCCAGCGAGATGAAAGGATTGCCGCATTTGTTCCTGTAAAGGAATTCGATTCCGAGCATTTTGTCATCATGGCAACCAAAAAGGGGATTGTGAAAAAGACGATTCTTTCCGCTTTCGGCAATCCGCGGAAAGGCGGTATCAATGCCATTACAATCCATTCGGGAGACACGTTGATTGCTGCAAGATTGACCGATGGCACCCAGGAAGTTGTTCTTGGGACGAATTTTGGCAAGGCGATAAGGTTTCATGAATCCGGAGTCCGGGACATGGGAAGAACCGCCGCAGGTGTTTCCGGTATTTCGCTGGCAAAAAGCGATTGTGTCGTTGGCATGGTTACAATTCGTAAAGAAGCGACGTTGCTGGTCGTAACAGAAAATGGCTATGGGAAACGAAGCGATGTTAAAGATTATCGCGTTACCCGACGCGGTGGAAAGGGTATTATTACAATGAAGATGAATGAGCGTTTGGGTAAAATGATAACCATCATGGATGTTTCCGATGAAGAAGATTTGATTATTATTTCAACCAAGGGGATGGTGATGCGTCAAGGTATCGCGAATATTAATACAATGGGAAGAAATACGCAGGGAATACGATTGATCAAATTGAAAAATGAAGATAAAGTGGGTGATGTCGCAAAGGTACCGAAAGAAGCAGAAAAATAAATCCAGTATGAATTCTGCGAATCCGGAATTGTATTGTCTGACCGTGTTTAATTTATATCCCATCCTTTATATTCAAGGGCTATGATCAACCTGTTCATCAGTATGAAGTATTGAACCATTTTTTCAATTGAAGTGAAAAAAATCATTTAAGCTGGCGATTATATCCAGCTTTTTTGACGTGGATGTTTCGAATGTCAAGCCGCGTTTTTATTCCCATTTGCTGAAGTGTCCTTTTGTCACAAGTATCGCAGGAGTTTGAATGGAGTAAACAACCTCATGATGAAGGATTTATTATGGAATTTTCATATAAGGAACAAGAGCGACGTGAACTTAGTCAGAGCTTCAAAAAACGGCTTTTGGGAAATGAGACGAAGATCGTTTTCTCGGAATTAATGAAAAATGAATTGCCGGATTTTTTAAGAAAATATCTGACTACCTATGCCAGGCGCATTTTTATCAATGAAAAGCCAATCCAGGTTTCGGAAAATAAAAGATTCAATTTAAAATCGAATAAAAAATTTCAGGAAAGTCAAAAGCAGATCGAGGATGTGATTGTCGAATCAATAATACTTAACCAGGATGAAATTGAAGATGCCATTTTTAAAGCTATCGGTCTGCAATTTGACCTTTATATTGAACCTCGACAAACCATTTTACGTATTTTCTACAAAAAGAAACAAGAGCGCTCTCAACAGGATATTTTAAACGCAATTCGTAATTTATCGGATACCAGACCGTTTATCAATCGTTTAATTGAAATACTTGAAAGTTATTCGAACAGAAGACTCAGTCGCGAATTATTCGCTGAAATATTGCTCAGAACGGAACGGGAAATCTATTGCCCGAATGATGCCCGGAATGTTATCCTGGATGTCAATCGAGTAATGAAATATATTGAAAAATTGCGTGGTGAAGCGTGCTCAGGAATCAAAAACGGGCTTGTCATTGCAATGCTAAAACAGAGAGGATTATCTGATCTGGCAAAGCAATTCACCCGGGATCCTGACAATGCCGATTCCGATGCCTCGATTTCAAGCGCTGAACTTGAACTGAAATTAAACGCTTATATCGAGCAATTGAAGAAAGATGTGATACACGACTCACCGCCGCGAGAACCATTCACCGATGTCATGCCGGATTTCGAGTTGCGAAATAGCGTCCAGAGCAATCGTCTCGGTCCTGGAGGATTTGAAAGTCGAACGCCATCGGTTTCGAAGGCTGGCAATATTGACCAGCTAGATCTAAAAGCGAATACAGTCTTTTCCGGGCACGAATCTACCGAGCCAACTAAGCAGGAACTGCCCGAAACAGAAAATGAAAATTTTCGAGTGCGCCCTGGTCGAGCAAGAGATGTGACAAAGCATTTTGATGATCCAATGGATATGGTCATTCATCGCGCTGATATCGAAAGTCAGCCCGATGGTCCTATTCCCGAATTGAAAAATTTGATCGACTCAAAAAGCGCAAAGATGTTTAAAAAGAAGATATTTCAGAGAGATAATATCGCCTATGCCGATTTTTTTGATAGACTGGAATTGACAGATACCTGGAAAGAGGCAAAAATAATTATAGAGGAAGAATTGCGATTGCGAGGAATTGAACCGTTTTCTCGTGAAGCCATTCATCTTAGCGATTTGGTTTTTAGCAGGTATTTCCCCAAAAAACATATTTAAAACTGAATTCATTGAAAGAAGGGAGGAACGTATGAGAATCCAACCTCAACGAAAAAATTCACGAGTGGCGACGATTTGCGTTCTTTTTGCCTTGGCAACTTTATTGCTGATTTCAATCGCCTTGCTGTTCGCTGAAGAAAATAAAAAGGGAGTCGTTACTGAAGTTAGCGGGAGCGTAAAAAAGCGTCCTTCCGTTGCGAATGAATGGATCAAAGCTGAAAAAAATACTGAGATCAATAATGGTGATCGAGTGCGCACCTACAAAGCATCTCGCGCGGAACTCCAGTTGCTCGAATTGGACGTCATTCGCATGGCTCCCAGAACGACTATCGATATCGTAAGACTTTATGAGGAAACCAAAGAGAAACGGCGTGATGTAAAAATTCATCTTGAAAAAGGCGAACTCTGGGCAAATATCGATAGCAAGGACAAAAGGGCTAAATTCGATATTTCCAATCCGGTAACTGCAATGGCAATCACCGGAACAACCCTCAGGGTAGCTGTAGCTGATGATTCGTCCTCCGTTCTGAAAGTGTATAACGGTGAAGTTCAAATAACAAATGCCCCGGCTCGGACTGATTTGCAGCCTAAATCAATCGAACCCTATGAAGTGCCGGGACCTTATGAAGTACCAGGTCCTTATGAGGTGGGTGTTGAGCAATGGTTGTACATTGTAAAAAGCATGCAGCAAATAAAAGTAGACAAAAACGGACGTATTCTTGCCCAGGGATCATTCGGGCGAAAAGACCCGGATGAGCAAAATGAATGGGTAACCTGGAATAAAGAGCGTGATCGGATGTTGCAAAGATAAGCTATTTGAAATATCGAGCCGAGTACAAGCAAACGAATGTTAATATTTTGATGTATTCGTTGTTGCTGCATTATTTTTGCAAACCCTGTCAAAAAATGCGAAGTAGCCTTTCAAAGGCATTTATTGCGTTGCAGCAAGCCTTTGAAAGGTTTCTTTTTGGAAGCAATTTATTCAGGGCGGCTTAACCATTCACGTAAAATGTATTTTTGAAATCAATTCCAGCCTGCAGAATGGGGTTGTTGCGCCTCATAGCAGCAGATTCGTTGCAATGGCGTTCCAAGAATTTGCCGAATAAGCTGCTATCATCAGATACCAAATACAGAATCCGATTATGAAGTGCTTGCAAAAGAATGGAAAACAGCGAAAAGGAAAAAGTGCGCAAACGGTCATTTTTTCCAAATACTTTCGTTTAATCGCTCATGTCGTTGCACTTTCCTTTCCATTATTGGTTAATTGTACTCACAAGATTCAGCACCCCCCCCAGGCATCTGACACCTTCACTCAACCTTTCGAAATAATTCAAAAACTTATTCAGGATGTCAGAACTGCCTTTTGCCCTGATGATCGAATTTCGATTTTTTCCGCGAGCGAAATTTTCAATTCGGAAGAAATAGTAATTAACGGTGAAACCACATCGCAGGCAGCAAAGCATTCATTATTAAAAAGAATCAGAGAAGAATTTCCGGAGAGGCATCTTGTCGATCGAATCGCAATTCTTCCGCATGCTTCCTTAGGCAAAGACACCTGCGCGGTCGTACGTTTAAGCGTTGCCGACCTTAGACGACAACCAGCCGTGGATGCAGAACTGCTAAATCAGGCACTGCTCGGAAGTCAGGTCAGATTGTTAAAAAAGCACCATCGAAATAATTGGTACTTATGTCAACTGGATGATCAATATATCGGCTGGATAAATCCCGGCGCGCTGGTGATCGGCGATAGTGAATTACTTGAATTATGGATTAGAAAGGAAAAAGTACTGGTTCTCGATCAATTTGGCGTGGTCGTGCGAGATAAAGGCTCGTCATCGGTCGCAGTGACCGATGTTGTCTGCGGCAATTTGCTGGCTAAACTTGAGGAAGATGCTGATTGGGTAAAAGTTGAAACGCCATCAGGTCAGGTTGGATTTATACAAAAAGAAGCCGTAATAGATTTTGATGACTGGATGAAGCAGCCCGCAGCCAGCGCTGAAACAATCATCGAAAAAGCGTTCCAGTTTTATGGTTTCCCGTATTTGTGGGGCGGAACCTCATCGAAAGGAATGGATTGTTCCGGTTTCACAAAAACAGTTTTCAGAATGAGCCGTATTTTTTTACCGCGTGATGCAAATATGCAGGTTGATATCGGTGAAGCGGTATCGATAGATAACCAATTAACGAATCTGAAACCAGCCGATCTGCTGTTTTTTGGTGATAATAATAAAATCACACATGTCGGAATTTATATCGGAAACCTTCAATTTATACACTCAGATGGCTATGTCAGGCTGAATAGTTTTGTTCCGGGAACTGAAAATTATAGTGAATATCGCCGAAATGGCTTAATGCGAGTGAAGCGAATTATTCGTCATGACTGATGAACTGATTTTGGAATGTATTAATCATAAGCAAATAGGAGCGTAAGAAACTCATGGAAGAGATACTCAAGAAATATACGAAAGGAATCAAAGAATTATCCGGCTTGCTGGAAGAATACTCCGAAGAGCGCGAAAAAGTAAATGACCTGAACGTAAAGCTCATTGACAATATCGAAAGCATCGAAACGTATGGTGATAATGAAAGCCTCAGATGTGAGCGGCTGGATATCGTAAATCAACTCAATCAAATCGCCCTGAAAAAATTGAATCGCAGTTTCAATAATATTTCAGGTTTGAGCGAGATTGAGATCAATGATTATCGAGATGAATTCAGGGAGAAAGTATTTTCTCTTTATAATAGCCTGGGATTTCAAATCATTCGAGATTTTCAGATTAACGATTCAAAAATTGATCTGATTGTCAAATATAACCTGCCGCTCAAAAAGTCGCACAAATCGATGATAAAAAGTGTGGTAACGGTTGACGATTTTGTCGGCGGTGAAATCGTTACCCGCTATGCCGAATTGGTTTCGATTGCCAGAAGCCAGGCAGTGGCGACAATGGGTGAACTTATCACCGATATTGGGTTCACGCCCGAAGCCCAGGAAATTGCACGGGAAGCAAAAATTCAGCTTTTGACTTTTTCCGACAGCATTAATTATTTAATTGATTTCACCAGGTATATTGATGACTTCATTTTCGATTATGAAAATCATGCTGAATTCGCACATGGATTCCGGCAATCTTTCATAGATGCACTCGAAAATGATGATTTGAATGGCAAAACTGTGAAGACTAAATTTTCGGATATGAAAGGCAATAGTTTTGCTTCAATAAATGATTATGTCGAAGAATGGCTTGAGGATGAGAGCCGAAACGAGATAATGCTGTTGGGTTCGGAAGGAAGCGGAAAAACGTCATTGTGCTTATCATTGACCTATATGCTCGCTCAAAAATATAAGAAAGATCCGGAGAATAACCGCATTCCCATTTATATTCCTTTGAAAGATTATTCAAAATCCATCAATCACAAGCAACTTATAACCGACATTCTTGTGAATCGTTATCACCTGAATTTTAGCAGCTTCAATGCCTTCAGAACGCTGATGAATTACGGGAAATTCATTTTAATTTTCGATGGTCTCGATGAAATTGCCCTGCATTGCGATAGACAACAACCGTATGAAAATTTTCATGAGTTGCTAAAATTAATGACAAAAAATTCCAAAACCATCATCACCAGCGATGCTCACCATTTCTTTAACCAGAGCTACGCCAGGGAAATTCTGCAAAGCGGGGAGACATCCACAGAACAAGAATCCAATCTGTATCAGCCCAAATATGATGTATTATATCTTCAGGATCTTGATGGAAAAGGCATTGCTGAATTCCTGAAAGCACGTACACAGAACTGGCAAGCGTTTTATGTGAAAATCAAATCGAGCCCGGATTTGATGTTGCTTTGCCGCAATCCGATTATTATGCACATGGTTAAAAACACGCTTGTGCGAATACTGCGACAGGATGCAAGATTAAACTTCAGCAATTTTTTCGACAATTATTTTACTTCCTGGTTTGAGGAAACGGATGAAGATTCCATCATGTCCGCGGAACAGAAAGCCTTTTTCCTTGAAGAGTTGGCGATGCAAATGCTGAGGAAAGGGCGGCTTTATTTGCATAATACCGAGCTTTCCGAAAAAACTAAACTGATATTTAAGGAATATTTGCGCGAATATTCAGCAGCCGAAGTATTTGCCTACGATGTCGGTCGTTGTCCTTTTCTATTGGAAGATCGTGAAGGCAACTACAAATTCAAACACAAATTATTTGTCGAATTTTTTGTTGCCAAAAAATATGTGCGTGCGATCAACGAAAATAATCTTGAAGAGTTTGAAGATAGCACGCTCTCATTTGAGATTAAAAATTTTATCGTCGAAATGATGCCTAAATCGTATAAATCAGAAGACGAGATCAGAACAAATATGGTAAAAATTCCTTCAGGCATCGCTACAAAGCCTTTTTGGATGGATCAATACGCTGTAACAAAAGCCGATTTCAATGAATTTATACTCACAACAAAATTTAATACCCCTGCTGGCTGGAAATTCGGAAAGCTTCCCAAAAAATTTGCAAATCATCCGGTAGTGGGTATCAGTTGGGCGGATGCATATCTTTATGCAAAGTGGGCTGGAAAAAGGCTTCCCACCGAAAAGGAATGGGAGAAAGCCGCCGGGTATGAAGACGGTCGAAAATATCCCTGGGGCGGCGAATTCAACAGCGATTTTTGTAATTCCATTGAAAGCGACAAACGACAAACAGTTCCTATTGATTTTTATAAAGAAAATGTCAGTCCGTGCGGCTGCTATAACATGGCTGGAAATGTGTGGGAATGGACCTCAAGCTGGGTGAATGAAAGCCGGAAAGATTTCCTATATGTCGCAAAGGGCGGATCGTTTTGGAGTGATTCCGAGGGCGTGCACAGCGGAAATCGGCTTGATTCTCATGATTTGACTATTTCGTTAAATGATGCCATCGGATTCCGATGTGCTTTATAGTCGAATGCATTGAAATCGGAGCAAAAGGAGGTCGGATGAATTTGACGCGCAAAGAATTCCTGAAAAAGTCGGGGAATAGCCTGCTTTTGCTGACTGCTGCATCCCTTTTCGGTTCGTGCTCCAATAATAGAGGAAATGCTGGAAAACAGAAAACCGGAGGTACAATGGTACACTATAAAATTAAAAAATTAAACCTGAAACACACATGGACCATTGCCCGAAATTCAGCAGATTATAAAAATAATGTGTTTGTTCGAATTGAAAAAGACGGGGTATTCGGTATCGGAGAAGCCGCGCCAAATATTCGATATAATGAAACACCGGAGAGCACCGTTGACACTATCGAAAAAGCAAAACCATTATTTCAAACCTACCCTCTCTGGCATTTCGTTGAACTAGGTGACGCAATTCGGAACGTCGGCGAAGAGCAGACGGCAGCCAAAGCCGCGCTGGATATTGCCATAATGGATTGGGTATCGAAAAAAATGGGCGTTCCCTTGTTCCAATATTTAGGATTGGACAAATCCAAAGTTCCTGTAACGAGTTTCTCCATCGGCATCGATACGCCGGAAGTTGTTCGACAAAAAATCATTGAAGCCGAACCGTACCCGATCCTGAAAATCAAAGTAGGCAAAGACAATGATGAAGAAATGCTCGATACCGTCAGGAGCGTTACGGATAAACCCCTTCGTGTAGATGCGAATGAAGGCTGGACCCGCAAAGAAGAAGCGCTCGAAAAAATAAAATGGCTCGCAACCCAGGGCGTTGAATTTATCGAGCAACCCATGCCAGCTTCGATGTTTGAGGACATAAAATGGTTGCGCGAACGCGTAGAAATGCCGATCATTGCGGATGAAGCGGTTAAGCGTGCTGCGGATATTCCAAAGCTGGCAGAGGCTTATGATGGCATAAATATCAAGTTGATGAAAAGCGCAGGCATTCAGGAAGCGCTTAGAATGATTTATATGGCTCGCGCGTTGGGAATGAAAATCATGTTGGGCTGTATGATTGAAAGCTCGGTCGCGATTGCTGCTGCAGCACATATTTCTCCGCTGGTTGATTGGGTGGATTTGGACGGAAACCTGCTCATTTCAAACGACCCGTTCCATGGACTATCACTGAAAAATGGGAAAATCGGGCTGAATGATCAACCAGGGCTCGGATTGGAAGGAGAATTCTAAGCCTGGTGGCGACAGGATGTATCTTCATTGCCTTTGCGCACGAAAAACTTGCGCTGTAGAATCTCGATGCACTCCACCTGGCAGGGCTTATCCGGATGAAACCGATTTTGTGCAATTACTATTTGACGTACCGCTGCAACGCCCGTTGTTCCTTTTGCGATATCTGGCGAAATCGTCGATATCCGAAGAATGCCAGTGCAAACATTGATACCGTCCTCCGAAACTTAACCGAGTTGAAAAGCCTGGGAATTCGGTTTATCGATTTCACCGGAGGCGAACCATTGCTGTATCCGGAACTGCCTCGGGTACTCCGGCACGCACGAAAATTGAAAATGCTGACCAGCGTTACCACAAATTGCCTGCTATATCCGCAGCGTGCAGAACAGATAAAAAAATTAGTTTCGTTCCTCCATTTTTCACTCGATTCCATGATTCCCGCACAACATGACGAACTTCGGGGTGTGCCTGCTTTCGATAGTGTGATGAAAAGCATCGATATTGCCAAAGCCCTGGGCGAAAAACCGGATTTGCTATTTACCGTAACCGAGTATAATTACAGTGCTGCCGAAGCTTTGGTCAGATTCTCACAACAACAGAGACTTATTCTGATTTTAAATCCGGTTTTCAAGCATCTTTCACAGAAATCTCTGTCACAGCAGGTTCTCGATTTTTTGAATCAATTCAAAAACGAGCCATACATTTATATGAATCGTGCCTTCCATCATTTCAGGCGGCATGGAGGAAACCAGATAGAACGCCCTCGGTGCAAAGCCGTCTCCTCAACGATTGTCATTTCTCCGGAAAATGATTTGCTGTTGCCATGTTTCCATTTTGCCTGCGAAAAAATTCCTGTCAAAACATCTATCTCCGCTGTGAGATCATCTGCCAAATTTATGCAAATACAAAAGATGCAAGGTCGATATTCCTTCTGTTCGGGTTGCAGCATCAATTGTTATTTTGAGCCGTCCTTTACTGTTTCGTTTAATTTTTATACGTGGTTGAGCCTGTATTCCAAAGCCAGGTACATCATCGATAAATACGTACGCGCAAAACTTGAAAATTTACTAAAACGCCATGAACCAGACACTACTTGATTATTTTCTACCGGTTATTTTATATGCGGAAACGCATTATGCTTTTAAAGGCATTTACAGCAGATTAAAGAAGAAGGAACCCGAAATTGTATTTGATGCTCCGCATCGAATCGAACCGGATTCACCGATCCCTGTACTGATGCTCTGTAAAGACGCCCATATCTATCCGGTTAAGGTGAAAGATGTCGAATTTGTGATTATGAAAGAGAAGGATAGTGTCCACGTCGAATCGCATCGACTGGATGAAATGATTCAAGACCAATTTTATTGGAAAATTTTTGAGATTCAATTGCCCGCTGAAATTTTCGGAAATATCCAACTCGATGCTACATTCCGGATTGAGATTAACGGGAGAACTAAAATTTATCGCAATGATAATTACCGCATAAGCAGCCATCTACCGTTTGATATTTGTCTGGCAGATCGATGCCTGCCAAAATCGGCGGGATGGTACTATGGGGATTTACATTATCATAGCTCCTATACAAATGATCAGGTGGAGTTTGGTGCACCACTGGAGCCAACGATGCGCCTGGCAAAAGCCATGGGATTATCGTTCTATGCTGTGACGGATCACTCCTATGATCTCGATGACCATGAAGACGATCATTTGAAAAACGATCCCTTTTTATCGAAATGGAAGCGGCTTCAAAATGAGGTGAAAGCGTTGAATGAGTCATCAAAATTTTCCTTTAGGATCATTCCGGGAGAAGAGGTGTCATGCGGAAATAAAAAAAACAGAAACATACACGCGCTTCTTTTAAATAATCCGGAATTTATAGCCGGTCAAGGAGATAGCGCTGAGAAATGGTTTCGAACGTCACCCGATTTCACACTGCGTGAAGTTTTGGATATGGCTTCGGAGCAATCGGTAGTCATTGCTGCACACCCCGAAATCAACCCCCCGCTTCTGCAATGGCTTCTCATCCGCCGTGGAAAATGGCACCTGTCGGATTATCTTCATGATGGGATCATCGGATTACAGGTATGGAACAGCCAGGACAATCACTATTTTCATCAAGGATTACAAAGCTGGATAAAATTGCTGCTGTTGGGAAAACGGAAATTTATTTTTGCCGGTAACGATGCGCACGGCAATTTCAACCGGTTCCGCCAAATTGGATTTCCTTTCTGGACATTCCGGGAAAATAAGAAGGAAATATTTGGACAAGCCAGAACCGGAATTTTTGTCATAGGCGAGTTCACCGAAGAAAATATCATCAAATCAATCCGAAACGGCAGGGCAATTATAACCAATGGTCCTTTTGCTGAGATACAGCTTATCACGGAAAATAATGCGTGCGCAGCTATCGGGGATGAGGTTATCGGGCAGTCCTGCCAGTTGAAAATTGCAGCGTATTCAACCGGGGAATTTGGAAGCCTTACAAAGGTGTGCGTTCTGATTGGAAACCTGCCGCAAAAACGCGAAGAGATTGTACTTGAAAAAAAGGATTTTCGAAATTGTTATGTCTTCGAAAATCATATTGCCTTTGAATCTCTTCCGGAAAGTGGATATTTTCGAATGGAAGCTCAATCCGGGCGGTATGATGTTAGAAAATGCTTCACAAATCCTATCTGGTTCAAACGGACTTCCCGATAGGATTTGTACGTGGGTGATAAATTTTGCTTCAGGTCGCAATTAAGCCCGCGAAATTTTGGGCTGTGAATTAAAGAAGCTGATCAAGTGCAACGAAGACGTCTTTCAGAAATAAATGAAAAAAATGCGAATGGTCTGGTTTTTTGGTTCACAGCCCTTATTTTTGTCGTGCTAGAATAATTTTATTTTTTTAATAATCTTTTTCAGTGTTCTGCCGAATTTTTTAGGTGATATCTCGATATGCCTTTCATCGTTTTCTCCGAAGCTGGTGGTTTCGATTCCATCCCAAGTTTTCAGATGGTCATGAATGATGAAACGTTCGTAGTTGCCCATCGGCGGCAATGCCACCGTCGTATTGGATGAAAGCGCTTCTTTTGCCTTTTCTTCAGCAAACGCCTTCAGATTTTTGAGCGGGTACACCCGAAAAATAAAATTTTCACCATCACGATAGGTTTTGGTTTTATACTCGGGCTTATTATCAAAAAATGTATGGATGCGCTTCCTTTCATAAGCAGTTAACGAATCAATATTTATAGGTTGCCATGAATTTTGGAGTTTCCTTTGAATTTCGATGATTACTTCATCAATTTTTCCCAATTGAAGACGCTTATCCTTGTAACGACCATTGTGCGAAGTTCTCTGATTCATAATTTACCTACTCTAAAGCCTCAGTTAGTTTATGTTGTAAATTCCCGAAAGAACCATTGCTCATAATTACAATGATATCCCCGGGCTTTGTCTGTTTTTTTAAATGGTCCACTATTTTTTCGTTCGAATCGAAATAATAGCATACTTTTAATTTCTCGTTCAACAATGAAATCAATTTGTTAATATTCAGCAGCTCAAGCTGGTCGACTTTATCCGGGCGATGGATGGGTCCCAAAATCGAAACATCGGGCACTGAGAATGCATCCACATATTGATCGATAAATATATTTCGTTTGGCGGTTGACGATCTGGGTTCGAACACTGCCCATAGTCGATTGTCGGGATAGCGCAGACGCAAGCCCTTCAACGTTGATTTAATCTCAGTTGGGTGATGGGCAAAATCATCAAAAATTTTGATCCCTTTGATTTCTGATTGTAATTGCAGCCGCCTGCGGACGCCTTTAAACGTTGAAAGACCGTTTGATATTAAAGTGAAGTCTATCCCAAACCAGCGACAAACAGCGATCGCCGCCATGGCATTCCGCACGTTGTGTTCTCCGCAGAGGGGAATACGAACGGTTGCCAGGCGCTGATTTTTATATAACAACTCAAATGCGGTTACTTCCTGCAGCATTGAAATGGCTTCCGCTCGCCAGGTTGCGCCGATGCCTGTACCAAACGTTTCGACTGTGCAGAAAGCGTTTTCGATAACGTCTGCAACATTCGGATCATCAGCATTTGCCAGCAGGTATCCATTCCCCGGAATGAGATTTACCATCCGTTTGAAATTGAGTTTAATTTGATCCAGATTTTGATAGATATCCGCGTGATCGAACTCGATGTTGTTGATAACAACAACATCGGGCAGGTAGTGCAGAAATTTTGGACCTTTATCGAAAAACGCGGTATCATATTCATCCCCTTCGACAACGAAGTATTGCGCACCACCGACCTTGAATCCCTGTCCGAAATTTTCCGGAATGCCCCCGATCAAAAAACCAGGCTTCAAGCCTGAATGTTCGAGCAACCAGGCAATCAGTGAGGCGGTTGTGGTTTTCCCGTGGGTCCCGGTTGCGACAATTGATTTTTTGCCCTGGATAAAAAAATGCTTCAGCAATTCAGGAAGTGAAGTGTATGGAATTTTGTTATTCAGAACAGCTTCGACTTCAGGATTTCCTCGTGACATGGCATTGCCGATCACAACCAGATCAGGCGGCGGATCGAGATGAGCCGCATCGAAACCGTGAAATATTTGTATCCCTTGCGATTCCAAAAAAGTGCTCATCGGCGGATAGACAGCTTCATCGGAGCCGGTTACATGGTAGCCTTGCGATTTAAGCATCGCCGCAAGTGAAGCCATAGCCGTGCCGCAAATAGCTATAAAGTATATGTTATTGATATCTCTGCTATGATTAAGAATCATTTCACTCTTGATTTTTCAATAAATTAAATCGTATTTAAGAGATTGAAGAATAAGCTATATAATACGACTTTCGCACTTAGCCAATAAGTGCAATTAACTAATTGTAATCATTAAAAAAAATACTCGTATAAAGAATACTAATATAA
>JAFGMA010000240.1 GCA_016927835.1 Candidatus Zhuqueibacterota bacterium
GAGAACCGCAGAGGTGAATCAGAAATTCCGGACTTGAATAAAAACAGAGAACTCATTCGGAAAATGTTTTTTTAATTTTTACCGCAAAAAACGCCTGTTTGATAAAAAGAGAGGCAGCTTTAGAAATTCTCTGCGAAAATCTGCGCCTCTGCGTTAACAACAAAACGTGGCGGATGTTGCATTTTGAAATCAATTTAACGTTGCAGTAATTGCAGCTTAATAAATTTGAATAGGTAACATATTTTTTCCCACCTCCTAAAATGCTGATTCGGTGCGCGGACAAGGGATAGTTTATAATTTTAATATATTCATTTTTTTAGCCACTGATTGGAACGGATCAAACACGGATTTATTCTTCTGTGTTGCTTTGATCCGTGTTAAATCTGTGAAAATCAGTGGATAGATTTTATTTGATTGCTTTTTCTTCTGAATGTCGCATAATCCCCGAAGATTCTAATTTTAGCAATTAATATGAATAATCCAGGTTAGTGATTTATCTCTGAACTATGACACCGGACCGGTGTATAACACAATATCAGAGAGCTAACATTAATCCTACGCAGGAGAAATCACATTGAAACCGTCTACCCATTGCGAACGAATCCATGGAAGCCTTTTGCGCTTGAATTGGCTGCCCATCATCACGATGCTCTTTCTTGCCAGCATTTTTGCCAGAAGCTGCGCTCAAAGCGGACATTCGTGGTTGAACCATTTGCTCCAAATCGGTGAAAAAGATTTAACGCAAACATCTGCCGATTGGGATGAATTCACGAACACCGATCTCTCCACAGTACCCATTCATCTGGTCGGATCCGACAATCTGTCTACCATCAGCCCCTGGATTGGTCACAATAGCGCTGCAACGAATGAATCGAGGTACCAGCGATTCCGATTAGATGATCTGCAGGTTGACAAAGAATATGTCCTCATCATCCATCCTGCGAGCGTTGTCGGCGCGAAAACCTATTCGGCGACAATCGTTGACGGCAATGCAACGATTGTGACTGGTGAAAGACATGCGTTTCTGCAGGACGGATTCCTGAATATCCCGGAAACCTGGCGTATCGAAATCGCGCCATCAACCTCCTCCGTGACGCTCGAAATCGGAAACAGCCTGGTATCCGGGGAGAATTATCTCTATTTTGACTGGTTTTTATCGGGCGAAAAAACTGTGCGCGTGGCTTCACAAACTGGTGCTTACATCATTGGTCATCGCGAAAATTTTGGCGATACGACAACGATTTGCGACGAATTAAAAAGCCACGATTTAATGCCGGAGCACCTCGTGGGTTCGCATGACCTGCAGACTGTGCGCCCCTGGATTGGTCACAATGAGTCTGGTTCGGGTACACCCAAAAAACAGCGATTCAGCTTCACCGACCTGATCCCCGGAACCAGCTACTGGCTGACAGTCTATCCCGGTTACACCCACGGAAATGCAATCTATCGGGTGCTCGTTCCCACCGGAGAGGCTCAAATCGTGGAAGGTGCAGAAATAATTTACAAGGGCAACCGAAAACTCCTCGATATCCGAAACCGCTGGGCGATCAAATTCGTGCCATCGACGCCTGCGGTCACGCTTGAACTCGGTCATGACGAGTTGTCGGGACCGCATTGCCTTTACATCAACTGGTATGCGTTCTCGCCCGAAGCAATAGCGTTCGAGGATGTTTCTCCCCTGGCATTTTCGGCTGACGCCATGCAAAAGGATACCGGCAACGGAGGCGATTGGTACAAAGACGCGGTCTACAATGTCGAAAGCGGAAGCTACATGTGGGGACAGGGTTATGTCATGAACAGCTACGTCTACCTGTATCAGTTGACCCACGACGATCACTGGCTCGAGAAGCTGGTTGATCACGCAGATGCGGTGCTGGCTCAGCGCGACAGCGAAACCGGCAATGAAGATTGCTACGGTGAAAGCCCGCCTTCCTGGCAGGACCAAAATGACGGCAATGGCGGCTATGTCTGGATCGGTTTCACCGGGGCGCTGTTCGATCCAATCGTTGAATTTGCCGCGATGGTACTCGAAAGCCCCTACCTATCCTCCCGAACGTTCGCCTGGCTAGCGCCCGGGCAAACGCTGGGCGACAAAGCGCTGGAATACGTCGAAGCCTTCCAACTGGCAGTGGATTATCATGAAAGCGAATGGGTCGAAGACGGGCAACACGGTTATTACATCTTTCAGCCTGACTTGTGCTCGGTCTGCCAGGTCGCCGGCGGTACCCCGCTTGAAAATCAGCCCGCAGCGTACGATATGATCAGCCTGATGGTTGGCGCTCTGCTGGATTTGGCGAAAGCGTATGCCGCGGTCGGGGATGCCAGAGCGACCGTATACTTCGACAAAGTGGCGAAATATGCAACCTATTTCAAATCAACCTGGACTTACAAAACCGAATCCGGCGGATATTATTACTGGCTTTTTGCGATTTACTATGGCTCGCTCGATGACATCGGACATGCCAATTTCAATGTCCGTTTCGTTGCGGACTGCTACCGCGAGGGCATTGTGTACACCCCGCTGGACATGCAGCGCATCGCCAATACCTTCGCGCGGCTGATCCAGCCGGATTATGCGATCCCGTATAACGTTATGACTGCCGAATATCATACGAATCGCGGGCATATCAACAATGCAACATTCTACTGGAATTTCGCAGCACCTTATAAAGCGGAGTTGTTTGCCCGGGCAAATGCCCGAGCACGCCTGACTGGATTTACAATTTATGATTACGCGACATTGCCATTCGTCTTTTACACCGATCCCACGTATATGTATACCGATTCTCCGGTTGCGGTTCACGATTCTCCTCAAATAGCGCCGGAAACGATTGTGTTGAACCAGAATTACCCAAATCCCTTCAATCCGACCACGGCAATCGAATTCGCGATTCATGAAAAACTCAATGTCAAATTAACTATATTTGATATAAATGGCAGGCAGGTGGAGGTTGTCATAAATAAAGAGCTGCCCCCCGGAACCTATCATTTCAATTTCAATGCCGGCGCGTTAGCCAGCGGTATCTATTTATATAAAGTCGAAGCCGGGGATTTCATTCAGACGCGGAAAATGATCTTATTGCGATAACGCAAAAGTGCCTCAATCACGTTATTCGCTTCAGATACTGGCAGGATGAAAAAATCGGGCAATCATCACGCAATGTTGTAAGCCGCGCATGATTGATTGACAGATGTAGCTTTTCAAAGAAATATGTATGCCCTGAAAATGAACGCTCCCGAAGAGCCGATTCATTTCAACCGGAAAATTTAAGCAGAGACGATCAGTACTCCAATGGATTTTTTGCCACCGTGTAGCAGCTATACAGCGATGCCAGTATATCGATTAGAGCAAAAAGGAGAGCGGAATGCACCAGAAATATTTTCTTTCAATAGCATCACTCATCTGTCTTTTTATTTTGTCGCATCAACAGCTTCATGCCCAGGAAGAAGAAGGTGAAATTATTATTATCAGCGAACGAGTGGGCGAAGAGATTGATCGGGATGAAAGAGCCAGATTTAACCTGTTTCAGGAAATCGACGGATTTCAATCGGCGGTTTACATCAAATTGCCCGATAACCGCTATTTTTTGAAAATAACTTACCTGGATGAGAAAACAGGGAAGCAAAAGATCAGTCATCTGCAACAGTCAGAAACCTCGATAAAAAACCGCAGGAAGTATCTCGATCATTTCGAGGAAAATCAGGCAAGTACAATCGACGCCGAGTTGACTCCTTCCTGGCAAGCACCGGATAACATCAAGGTCACAAAAAGCGGACCCCCCCAGAAAGTGGTTCAATCTGGGTCTCGGCGGTGGACGCGGGCTTTTTGCACAAGTTGGCGTATCATACAGCAGAAAGAAGAATAGAATTGCCTATTTCCGACTTATTAGCGGTGATAAAATAGACCATCGTACTATAACCGAAGTCGCTGCTTGTTATGGATTTTCAATCAGCTACGGTTCAAGAATATTCACAACCACAGCAGGTATCAGTTTAGTAAAAGGCGAGAGGCATCCTGATTGGATCCGCTGGGAAGAAGGGCAAGGTGTCACCTATGGAGGACGCAAACCAGGCACATTCTCTGTAGTGGGATTGCCGATTGATGTGCAGCTTCTGGGCACTTTCGGTAAATATGTCGGTGTGGGATTGCATTATATCGCAAATTGGAATTCTGAAATAACATATCAAGGGATTCTTTTCTCGATTCATCTCGGGAAAATTCGGTCATGATATCGGCTGTGGGTTGATGGCTGCCGCGGAGGCGCCCATACCAGCTTGCCAATTCCCGATGATCACAGTTCAGGAACCGGTTATTGCAAATCGAACCCCGTCGATTCATGGCTCTCCTCTTTTTTTCAATATTCCAACCTTAACTGCTAATACATATTAAAGACAGGAAGTCATCTATCGGTGCGAGCTATAATTTTTAGATTTAAAACAACCTCATTATCGTCAGAAAAATTTTTGGCAGAACAACGTGAAAGGAGTGCGAAATGGAAAATGTACGCTTTCAAAATCAGGCGATGAAATCCCTGGTGTTGCTCGTGGTGCTATTCAGTATTTTATCGCTGGCGCCTGCGGCTTTGGGGCAGTGTGTCGCCGATTTCACCGCAGATCAAACAACCGGCTGTGCCACACTCACAGTCATTTTCACCGACAAATCACCCAACGCAACGAGTTGGTGGTGGAGCTTCCAGGGAGGCAGCCCGGCTACAGCCACCGGCAAAGGACCGCACAAAGTGAAATATGCCACACCGGGCAAATTCGATGTCAAACTGGATATTGCCTGTCAGTTGGGCAAGGATTCGATCATCAAAGAAGATTATATAACTGTGAATCAATGCGCCTGCGAAGCCGATTTTTCCGCTAATCCCACAACTGCCTGTGTGGGCGAGAATATCGTCTTCACCGACAATTCACCTACTGCCGATACCTGGATCTGGAGTTTTCCCGGAGGTACACCCTCGAGCGCCCAGACCAAAGGTCCGCATACCGTCAAATATAACAAACCAGGGGATTATACGGTTACCCTGCAAGTCTATTGCGGCAATTATTCCGATACGGAAACGAAAACGAATTATATCCATATCGATGACTGCACCTGCGAGGCAAATTTCTCAGCCGCCCCGACCACAGCTTGCGTGAGTGAGGTCATCACCTTTACCGATCAATCACCACATGCCGATAGTTGGTATTGGAGCTTCCCGGGCGGGGATCCGTCGAGCGCCCAAACCCGTGGTCCGCACTACGTAAAATACGCACAACCGGGACAATATGATGTCACGCTGAAAGTATACTGCGGAATCAATTATGATATCGAGACCAAAGAAGATTATATTCAAATCAATGACTGCACATGCAATGCGGATTTTTACGGTACACCAACATCGGGCGAAGCGCCACTGAAAGTGATTTTCACCGACAATTCCTCCCCCAACGCCGTGAATTGGACATGGACTTTTCCCGGTGGGGAACCGGCGGCTGCGCAGGGCAAAGGACCGCACCAGGTGATCTATTATCAGGAAGGTTATTATAACGTGAAATTAGGCGTTCAATGCCCTGTCAATTCTGATGTCATTCTCAAAGAAAAGTATATCTATGTCTTCAAGCAGCGATTCGAATTCGGAGATGCGCCGGAAGGCGCCCTGGCTTACCCCTCTTCGGGTGTGATCGGCAAATTCCCCACCTGCAAAGATGTTGGTCCCGCCGGATTCATCAAACATGATGCCAAAAACCGCACCTTCCTGGGTCCGGGCGTCGATTACGAAACCGATGGCAACGGTGGTTTGTGCCCGTCTTTCAATCCGGACTCTTACAATCATGATGAAACAGCGGGTGACGGCGATTGCGGCGTCGATGCAGGGATTTTTACAATTCAGGGACCGCTGGGTTCGGAAACTGTCGTCCCAATAATCAGCACCTATTGGGATTCAATCGGTTATGCCTGCGAATTCGCCAAATGGGGTAAAAATCTCGACCTCTGGTTCGACACCGATCATGCAGCCGGCGCCTACGTGAATGTGCTTATCGACTGGAACCAGGACGGTGAATGGGGCGGTTTCGATGTCTGCCCGGGCAGCACCGGCGCGTATGCTTCGGAGCATATCCTGCGAAATTTCCACGTCCCGAATGGCAATGGATTTTTATCAGCTCTCGATCCGCCGGATTTTCAAATCGGAACCCACGTCGGTTTTGTTTGGGCAAGGTTTACGATTACAACGGAAGAAATCGGTGGTGTCTGGCATGGCGAGGGCGAATTCGACAGCGGCGAAACGGAAGATCATCTGCTGTGGGTCGGTTCGAGAGATATGCGCTATGATTTCGGCGATGCCCCGCTGGCTTACGGGACACTTTTTGAGGATAATGGCGCGCATCACCTGCTAAAAGACCATGTGTTCCTCGGCAAACTGATTGACGCGGATCCGGATGGACAGGCGGACACGCTGGCGCTGGGAGACGATAATGATGGCATCGATGATGAGGATGGTGTGACGTTCAGCAGCGATACGCTGATCATCGGAGACACGATTACGGTTGCTATCGACGCATCCGTCGCCGGATACTTGAAAGCCGGGATCGATTATAACCAGGATGGCGACTGGAATGATCCGGGAGAAACGATTTTTGATAACACCCAGGTCGGATCCGGTGTCAACACGTTCATGCTGCCTCTGCCCGACGATGCCAAAGAAGGTCGTACCTACTCGCGATTTCGCTATAGTGATGAAATGATCGAACGGTTCGACGGACCATCCAATAGCGGAGAAGTGGAAGATTATGTTTTGCAATTTATTTTGAAGTCTAAATACGAATATGGCGATGCGCCCGAAGCGGCACTGGCTTATCCGCATACGGGACAGATGGGTGCCTTTCCAACCTGTGAATACATTTCAGTCTATTCAGAGTGGTACGGCACGTCGGGATTTATCCGACATGGTTTCAGGGGATTCCCGGTTAACCGGTACTTTGGCGCCAGCGCTGACTTAGAAAAGGGCGGCAATAACGGGCTCTGCGCGGCTTTCTATCCCGACCAATACGATCAGGATGAAACGTACCGCGATGGCGATGCCGGCTTCGAAGGTCCGGTCGTTTACACCATTCGGGGAGAAGACGGGTCCGTTCGGCTCATTCCGGTCGGCGGGTCGCCCGATATCAGGCTGCTCACTTGCGATGAAATGCACTGGGGTGACGAAATGGATATTTCGTACACGGTGAATTCAGACGCCGGCGCGTATATTAATGTCCTCGTTGACTGGAACCAGGACGGTCGCTGGACCGCGGGACACATTTCATGCGGCGTACCGGTCACGACGCGGGAACATCTGGTGAAAAATCAGTTTGTGCCGCGCGGAACCGGAAAACTGAGCGATCATATTTTATCGCGTTTCTGGTCGGGTCCTGATGATGGGTATATCTGGATGCGATTCAGCATCACTGAACGCGAAGTGCCCCTGGACGACGATGACCACTGGGATGGCTCCGGTATCTTTTCCGATGGCGAAACCGAGGATTACCTGGTTTATTTTAACGGGATGTACGCACGCGATTTTGGCGATGCACCGGATAGCGCCCTGGCTTACCCCGCAACGGGTCAATTCGGATTTTTCCCAACCTGCCTCAAAGGTATCCCGGCATCACCGGGCTATATTGAGCACGATCCGCCGGCGCGGCATCATCTCTATTTTGGATTGAGCGGCAGCCAGCCAACCGATGAATACAACGGCAACCATGGATTCTGCACCTGCACCGGCTTTCATCATTTCAATAAAGACCAGGATAACGGTCTTATGCTGCTGAAACCGTACACCCTTTCAGGACCAGAAGGAGCGGAAACCGTTATTGAAGATCCTTACAGCCTGTTTTACATCGATTGGGACACCCGCCGCAGCTCACTGGGCATGGCGTGTCAACTCGCTCGCTGGGGAACCAATATCGACATGGCATGGACCAATGAAACCACGGAGCCGGCTTATGTGAACGTCCTGATCGACTGGAACCAGGATGGTTATTGGAGCGGCTCTGTTTCGTGTCCCGGTTCCATGAAAGCCCTGCCGGAGCATGTGCTGCAAAATTTTGAAGTGGGCGCGGCGACGTCTGCACCTTCGCTCACCGCCTGGACCAGCGGGCTGTCAGATTTTCGCATCGGTCCCAATTCGGGTTATGTCTGGGCTCGGTTTACAATTACCGCTGAACCGGTCGAATTGCCCTGGGATGGAACCGGGAGTTTCGAGGACGGTGAAACCGAGGATTATCTGCTCAAGATTCAACCGAATTATCCCTTGATTGATTATGGGGATGCCATACGATGGTACCGGACATTGGAAATCGATGGCGGCGCGATTCACCGAGTCAATTATAGTTTTTGCCTGGGCGATACGATAGATCCCGACCCGGATGGGCAATGCGATCCGGAAGCGAAAGGCGATGATAACGATGGCACGGATGATGAGGATGGTGTCGAATTCAAAACAGCGCTTAAAAATGGGCAACAGGCAACCATCGAAATCAAGGCGTCGACGGTGGGCGTTTTGAATGGCTGGATTGATTTCAATGCGGACAGCAGTTGGGATGATTCTGGCGAGCATTTCATCGTAGATCACCAGGCGTCGGCGGGCACAAATCTCATCTCATTTACCGTCCCTGCATCGGCAAAACAGGGCAAGACCTATGCCCGGTTCCGATTCAGCGATGTCGGCGGCTTGACCTATTACGGACCCCGCCTGGATGAACAATCTGCGCAACCCCCGGTTGGTGAAGTGGAAGATTACCTGGTGACCATCGGGGAACCCACTGCGATTGATGCCCAAAATCCGTGTAATGCGAGTATCGATGAATTCCGGCTGATGCAAAATTATCCGAATCCGTTCAATCCGAGCACGGAAATTCAATACACCCTTCCGAAAACATCACACGTTCACATTGCCGTGTATAACCTGATGGGGCATGAGTTGAAGGTGCTGGTGAAAGTTTCCATGCCAGCGGGAAATCATACGATACAATGGGACGGCAAAGACAGCAATGGTAAAGCCATGCCGACCGGGATCTATATTTATAAGATCACCGCTGGTGATTTCACATGTGCCCGGAAGCTGCTGCTGGTTAAATGATGTGAAAATCAAAAGGCGGCTGTTTGATAAGGCAGCCGCCTTTTTTTTCATTTCACAACTCGCATCGCATAAAAGGCGACGCACTCCACAAAATTCAAATTACGCCCCGTTCGAAGAATATTAAGTCAATGAATTGAATTTCTGCCAGGGATTTACGCCGGGATTTTATCCTTTTGCGATCGTAAAAATTCCGCCAAAAGCATCACAACCATTATGGACTGCACGATTGCAATTCCTTCGAAGGTGAAAAATGCCAATAATCGCTCGTTAAAAAATTTCTCCCGACCCAACCTGTCCAGCATAATTATTGGCGTAATAATAATTTCAATTATCAGTACGAGCAAAGTAAAATAGTAGAACGCTTTTTTCTTCTTCAGAAATGCAATCGTTAAGAATACCAAAGGAAACACTCCGAAAATTGCTGATGATACAATTGCCCGCGGCGCACACACCAGATCATGTTTCAAATAAATAAAGAAAATAGCAGGCGCGCATACCAC
>JAFGMA010000241.1 GCA_016927835.1 Candidatus Zhuqueibacterota bacterium
AAGTGATTAACCTCAGGGGATTGCTTCGCTGCACTCCGTTTCGCTCGCAGTGACATAAAAGTTCAATTTGTGCCCGTGCAAAGTATACCAGGAGGAAACAGATATTTTTTCGTTCGGATAACCGGCAAAAGAGAGGCGTCAGAACCAGTCATCAATCAAATCGTTGATCAGATCCGGCACGCTCTTTTTTCGGCGGTTATGTTTTTTCATGAATTCTTGTTGTGTGGTTAAACCGATTGGTCCTTCATATATGCCGCCGACGCGCCCCATATCATACACCCGAATGGCGATGAGATTCTCAGTATTCCATTTAATCAGATGTCTCGGAATATAATAATACCGTTCGCGCAGATGATAATTCACATTGCTGTATCCTGCCTGTTCGCCAGGAAAGTTGCCGGTGCTGCCAATCCGCACACCATTGAAAAATATTTCATCGATATCATTGATTTTTCCAAGCACCAGGATCGGTTTTCCCTTTGCCAGCTCTTTATTCATTGTGAAATGCTTGCGGTACCAGGCATATCCGTCATGCCAGCGATAGCCCTGGGTCTCCCATAAGGCTGGTACGGTGATATCATCCCACCCGGAATCGTCGTATTCCAGATCGCTCCAGCTTTTATGATCGCCTGTCGAGAACTTCCATGTGCCGGACAGGTCCATTTCCAATTGTACCACATCCTGCCGGGAGTAAATACCCAGCGGTCCGTCATAAATGCCGCCAATATTGCCAACATCGTAAACGCGAACTGCAATTAGATTTACATCATCGAAATTTAAGGTATTCGGCGGAAGATAATAGGTGCGCTCTTCATTTGCCGCTGCGCGAAAATCCGGCGGAAAGCTTCCGGTGCCATTCAGATAGACATTGTTCACATAAACCATATCCACATCATTGATTCGACCAAGCCGCAGGTACAACATTTTTTCTCTCAGATCCCCGGGCAGCTTGACGTAGACACGATACCAGGCATATCCGTCATAACCGGGGAAACCCAAATCCTCCCAAAAACCCGGAACTTCGATTTTGTCCCATTGGGAATCATCAAAATTGGGATCAGCGTATTCGATATCATCGCCGACCTGGAAGCGCCACTCACCACGCAAGTTGATCTCGCGGCGCAAGTCCCTGGCGATAGCTGTGCAATAAAATAAAGTAATTAAAACCAACGTGCTGGCTATTTTCATCTTATTCTCCTATTGCTAAAAATTTAAACGCTTTTTGTACGAAGATACGACCCATCGAGAATAAATTGGTAGTCAATGTGAATTTCATGTTTGAATTTATATAATTTATGCTCTGCGATTGTCAAATCGAGGTTAACAATTGTAAAAAATTGTCAATGCTTTTAACCTGGATTATTCATAAAAAAGCGGTTTGTTTTTTTAAATACCGAAAAAAGAAATAATTAACGGAAACACTCAAATGAAACTCAGTTTCTAAGGTGTATTTAATTGAATAATTCAACAATACTTATGATGCCCAAAATCCTCGATCTCAAATGCGCAGTTCGCTGCTATTGCAAGGAGTGTTCTCTTAATTTAGATGTGAGTTTAGTTTTTAAGCCACTGATTGGTACTGATGAAACACAGATTCTTTGTGCTGTATTGCTTTTATCCGTGCTCAATCAGTGAAAATCCGTGGCTAAATTTTGTTTGTGTACATTTTTTATCTGAATATTGCCTCGTGCCCGATAATCGCAACCTTAGCAATTCAATGAATAAAGTGGGTTAAAGGATTGCATCGCCGGGAGGGGAATCATATCGATAGGTAAGACCAATCGGGATTCATAATAGTGCGATCGCGCTTCCGTTTATTCTCTCGCTCCCGGATTTCCGCCGGAAGTATGAAACCGCAGATCTACCGCAAGATCGATTTCTTATTTTCTTGAGGCGGAGTGTGTATTCCCAGGGGAGAAATCAGCTTTTACCCGATAAATTTATAACCAATGCCGTGCACAGTCAGGATATATTTCGGTTTGGCGGGATCGGGTTCGATTTTTTGCCGCAGCTTCAGGATATGATTATCGACGGTGCGTGTGGTTGGCGTCGCTTCATATCCCCACACATCGTCGAGAATCTGGTATCGACTCAGGATTTCTCCTTTGTGCTGAACGAAGTACTTCAGCATCTGGTATTCCTTGTGGGTGAATTCTATTTGGCGCGATCCTTTTCGAGCCTGGTAGTGCTTGAAATCGAATGTGAAATCCTCTAACACATATTGGTGGTTATCGGTATTGCGGTGTCCTGCGGTTCTGCGGAGAACGGCTTTCACGCGCGCTAATAACTCGCGTACACTGAAGGGTTTCGTTATATAATCATCGGCTCCCAATTCCAGCCCCAGCACTTTATCGATTTCCTGACCGCGCGCTGTAAGCATAATGATCGGCATGTCCGGATTTTTTGATTTCAATTCCCTGCACACATCGAAACCAGATTTTTGGGGCAGCATGATATCCAGCAAAACAAGATCGGGCGAATGCGTCAGGGCTTTTTCAATGCCTTCGACACCATTTTCGGCGGTTAATACCTCATATCCTTCGTACAGAAAATTGTCCTTCAAACCCATGATCATTTCCGGTTCATCTTCGATGATGAGTATTTGCGGCATGTTGTTCTCCGTGTTAAATATTACCCGAATTTATAAAATAAGCTCATATTTTAAAGGCGATCTTTTAGTTGATAATCGATAAAAGTTATACTTAAAACGGTCACAAATTGAACTTTTCAAACTTTAATTTTGAGAAAAATAATTAGAACGACAACGATCATATCGGGTGGAGTGAAATCCCTTTATGGATTTCAATTTACGCATCGCATAAAGGCGATGCACTCCAAATTGTACAAATTATGCCCGTTTGAAGAATAGCAGGTTTCTCGAAATCCTGAAATAACATCTTCCAGGAACCAGATTTCTCCCTCCGGGGAGAGGAAATATGAGTGCATCGTCTGCTTCGATGCACAAAGTTTAATACAAAAAATCTGATCTCAATTTATACCTATTTTGGGTTGTTCTTTAATTTTATGCCGGGAGCTTGTCATTCTAAAAGAATCCTTTTGCGGTTACGTAACATGTAAAAAATGAACATCCTATTCCGAAATATAAAAGATTCCTCCTGCATGACATGTGCTGCATTTTAATCCATAATGAGTATAGATATTAATGCTCAAAGCAACCATTACGCGAACCAACGATCAGCGGCGGCTGTTAACCAATGTTTTCGGAAAGCGAAAATATCAGCGAAATGGCACACCCTTTTCCTTTGGCGCTATCCAGGGCGATTTTCCCTCCATGATAATCCATGATATATTTGACGAGTGTTAAACCGAGTCCGCTGCCTTTGGTGTCGGGAACCAGACTGTCACTCGCGCGGTAAAATTTCTCGAATATTTTCTTTTGCTGACTCTTTTCAATACCGATGCCTTCATCTTTCACGGTCAAAACTTGGGTATTCTCCATTTGATGAAGTTGGATTGTGATTGATTTGGTTTTATCGCTGTACTTTACAGCGTTATCGAGCAGGTTAATGAAAGCTTGCGAAATCGCCTCCTTATCGATCCGGATTGCCGGGAGACTTTCAGCGATGTTGGTTGTAATGCTGAATCCTTTGCGTTCGAGATGAAACCGATAGCTTTTTAAAACATTTTCAATGATCGTTGACAGATGAGCGGGCTTCATGTTGAAAGCTTTTTGTCCGGCTTCGATGTGTGAAAAATCCAGAATATTGTTGATCATCTGCGTCAGGCGCGCGCTCTCATTGGAAATAATGCGGTAATATTCCATTTTTTTCTGCTCATTCTGGACACGATCCAGTTCGAGCATTTCGGAAAACATGCGAATCAGCGCCAGCGGTGTGCGAAGCTCATGCGAAACATTGGAAACAAAATCAGATTTCATTTTTGCCAGGTATATTTCTCCCAAAATTGCTTTCAACACCAGGAATAAGCCACCCAGCAAAATAATATCTAATCCGATCAAAAATAGCAGATTCGTCCGCGTGCGTTTGCGAGCAATTTCAGCGATGCTTGTACCTTTCATCCGCAGCAGCAATTTGAGATCGGGGAATAACCACAGCGGCTTTTCCTGCTCGAATGCTTCTGCCGCCCCTGGTGGTGAGGTGAAAAGCAGGTTTCCCGTGCGGCTATTTCTTACGCCAAATATAAAATCATCCGAATCGAGCTCGCGGAATTTTCGTCCCAAAATTTCCTTTCCCAGAAATTCCGTATCTACAATTATACCCCCAAGCCAGGTATCGCGGCTGCCGGGGAATGGCGCTTCGATCGCGAAAACCATTAACATACGGGAAATTTCAGGGGATTCCTTGAATAGATATAGTGGTTCAACTTTGTAGTAACCTATATCTGCCTGATTGAATAAAGGGTTGATTTTGCGCTCTTCCTGATTTATCGTACTCTGAATTTGTTCTTGTGGGAGCAAGGCATTCCCATCTCCGTCATCCCTGCTTTCATTGCGGACAACTATCAAACCTGATTCCGGGTTGAATAGCATCACCGCTTCCAATGCAGAATTATCACGTAATGCAATCCTCAATTTGGATTGAATCTGTTCCTTCTCCAGTTTTTTAAATCGATTCTGTTTAAGAAGATGCCTGATATCCGAGGACCATTCAGAGACCACATCCCAGCAATATTGATTGATCGAAAATAATATGACGTTCAACTGACGCTCATAAATATCTTTGAGCAGCGCTTCGTTGGTATTCACGCGATTGATCTGAAATATCGTATAGGAAAGGGCGGGGAGGAGGATGATGAAAACGGTAATCAACACGATTTTAGTAAGAGAGGATTGGATTCTAAGTTTCATTTATGCCTGAGGCTAATATTGATGAAAATAGTATCTGTCCGAGAAGTAGTGATTTTGAAATTTAAAATAGAATCAGAAAACACGAATACGGTTCTGTCCTGCACGAATGCTTCCCCGATAAAAATATTCGGGGACAAGCCTGTCGGGCGTCCATTTGACGATTTCAACCATTGATTCCCGCTTAAAACGTGCGGGAGTCCACCATTCTTCCTTATAAACGGATTCCCAATCAACGGATCTCGGAAATGACAAGGAGGATTTTCGGATGGGCTCTAAATAGCCAGCTAGCCTGATCGATCTCTCCGGATTTTCATGGACCTTCCGGCGATATTTCTGTAATTTACATCAATTGCTGCCCATAAATGTCATGTTGATGTAATTAATTGTAAAAAAATGTCACCGCACCTGGAAATTGCAGATCCCCGCCGGAAGGCGAAGCTCAGGTAATAATAATGAATTTAAGGATGTTATGCAAGCTTAATAATTGCGAATAAGGTAATGGCTCAGCAACCGATGGATAACGCGAATAAAGTAACGGCTCAAAATCGATTTCAAAAATTAATTACTCATCGAACGATTACGCCATCCATGCAGATTACTTCAGCAAAACCATCCGCTTCGTCTCCGAAAATGCATCGCTTTGAAGTGTATAAAAATAAATTCCGCTTGCCTGATTTTGCGCCTGCCACTCCACCGCGTGCGTTCCGGCATTCAATTGCCCGCCAACCAACGAAATAACTTCCTGTCCGTGCAGGTCGTAAATATTCAGGCTTACCTGGCTGACAGTCGGCAGCGTAAACTGAATTCTTGTGGTAGGATTGAAGGGGTTCGGGTAGTTCTGACTCAATTCGAATTGTTGAGGATGGGCATTTTCAAATTGTCCCACGTCCTTGGCGGCGTCAATCGTGCGCACGAGGCGCACATAGTTGTAAATTCGAATCACATCCCCCTGGGGACCGTGACCATAAGGGTAGTCTGCCGGGTCGCCGGTTTTGGGATCAGAGCGCTGGCAGCCGGCGCCGTGCACGTCCTGCAGATTGTAGGATCTGGAATTGGGCGGCATTTCCATCCAACCCAGCCCCTCGCCAAATGCTACGTAAGCGGCGCTTCCACCGTTTTGCATGTTGGCGTGAGTGGTTCCGCTCCAGTAAAACGGGTAATTGGTTCCGCCGCCTTCATCCGTAATCATCGAGCAATTAAACAGAGGATCAATCGCCGGGGAATTGGTGACCGCCGGCGCCCGTGTGTAATCCACAATGCTTTGCAATTCCTTCACATTGGGCAGGCGCCAGTCGTTGTGCCCGAGGTAATTTTCCGCATTTTTCTGCTGCGGGTATGCCAGCGCGTCCTGCCAGAGTACGGCTTCGCCATTATCCGCCTGCGTCCACATCAGACCGGTGGCGCGGTCGGTGATCGTGCCATTATTATTATTCACAAAATCGTTCACGCCGTAAGCTGTGTTGCCCCGGACGTAAAGCACGTAAAATCCTTTTCCCTCAGGATCAATCGGAGTAGAGCCGCACGGATAACCTTTTATGCGCCCATCGACAAAATTCACCCCGAACATGGTTTCATTGCCGCCCATCGTGGTGCTGATGTACCGGGTGCTTGTGGCGAACTGGGCATCAATTATTCTCTCCCCCGCATCGGTGTCGCCGTAGTCGATGTCAAAATAGTCAGGATTAATAAACGGGATCAAGTTGTCGGTGGAAGTGCCGGTGTATCCGCTGGGATCTTCGCCATAAAACATAATCAACGAATAAAGCTCTTTGATGGTTGGCAGACGCCAGTCATAGTGCCCCGCCAGCCTGCAGGACGCCGCACCCGCCAACGCTTCGCTGTATGTCAATTTGTCAGCAAAGTTAATTTCGCCGTTGCTATCGGTGTCGGCGCTTTTTTGCCACATTAAGCCGGTGACGTTGTCGGTGATCGTACCGTCGCCATTATCGGTGTACGATGGTTGTTGACAGGTAAATTGAGCGTCCTGACCATAGAAGGCTGCGCCCGCTGCCGGTGACGATATTTCACTGAAATTATTATAAAATTTGGTTTGTCCGGTGTCAACGATTTTATAGCTTTGGCTGAAAGCTGCTGCCATAAATAAACCGATAAAAGCCAGGATGAACCAGAATTTACTTGGAAAATTATCATTGTTCATTTCGACCTCCTGTGAGTCATCTGCAATTTTCAATTGTTGTTTGTGTGAATTATGGGATTTATTTTCAAACAGGTATTGCCGGCAAAATCAGGCTTCGATCGTCGCTTTTGTCAATTATTCTTTTATTACGTTAAATCGTATGCATGTACTGACGGTATTTGGAGGAAAAACTTGTGGCAGGTTTTTAAATTTTTTTGTAACACTCAAAAAATGTAAGCGGAACCATTATGTGCTGGCGGGTTAGAGTATTCTACAAAAGGTAAGTATTTAAAGCTAAAAGCCTTAAGTAAGCCTGGGACTTACTGTTTGCCCGGGAAGTTGCTCGCAGAGGAAAACAGTGTGGTGGTTGTAACTGATTGAGTAGCGAAATATTTAAACAGGATTCTTGAAAATTAAATATTAAAATAGTGCTGCAATGTCATAAAATTCTCGGGCGACAGGAATGCGCCTGGCGTTACATCTGCGAAATGGGAAATTATTCAAACGAGACGCCTTAATTTTCATCACCCAACTGCAAACAATCCTTACAAATTCCTTTGAAATAGCAATGAAATTCTTTTATTTTATGTCCTTCCGCCTGCTGAATACCTTTTATAGGGCACTCCAGGTGGATGTCATAGATGCTGCCGCACTTCAGACACAGAAAATGCTGATGCTGCTTCGTATTATAATCGTACCTGATTTCCGAACCGGTTATAGAAAGCACTTCAACCAAACCATATTTTTTCAATCTTTCGATGGTGTTGTAAACCGTTGTCCTGGAAAGCGTCGGAATAGCCTGGCAGAGCGCATGATAAACTATATCCGCTGTAGGGTGAATGCGATTGTGATCGAGGTATTCCATGATTCTGATACGCTGGTATGTCGGTTTGATTCCGCATTCGACAAGCAAATTTTTATAGGTATTCATTTTGATTGCCCTTCAGAACGGTTGAGTGTATTAGAAATTTTAGCAGTCCGCAAATTATTATTCAATGTCAATGATTACCTGCAGTTGGTCGAATTTTTTCATTTTCCCATATTATTAGCGGCAATCCATGATACAGGTGGTCATCGGATGGGTGCGAATCTGAAGTCAGGATTTTTAGCCTGTTTTTTAGCGACATGACCGGAACCTTGCCGAAAATCCTCTTTGTGCTTCCCAATGGGTAATTTTCAGGAATCCCTGATTGATTGCATCACCGGATTCGTGTCGAGCTGCATCGATCTGTCTCGATGGAAATCAACCAAATTGGTAGTGCTTTTTGACATTGGTAATGATTTTCCAGCGACATGACATGCCTGCGGGAAAGGTTACCGGATCGCCTTTTCCCATTTCAACGGATTGGTCGTCTTCAAGCGTTACCACGACATGTCCTTCCAAAAAATAACACGTTTCTTCGAGGTCATAGTACCATGGAAATTCCGAAGCCTCTTTCGTCCAGATTTGCCAGTCGAAAACGCCCAATTGCTTTAAGAGCTTTTCATCCGGGTGATGTGTAAGTTTTATTTTTTTCATTTTGCCGTGTATGTTTTGTGATAATGATGGAATTTGATTTCAATCCACCTCGCTGCCTTCCACAGGCGGAATTCGCGTTTGCGGACATAAAATATTTATTATCGCCTTACCTTGAAGTTCGCCGGCGGATCGCCGTAATCGGGCACAGGCAGCGATTTACCATTTTCTAAGGCTGACTGGTGGGCAACCAATCCCGGAATGACATACCGTGCGGCTTGCCACACATGATTCGGCGGCAGCTCGCCATCGGCACACGCATTCACAAAATCATCTACCAGAAATTGATGTGAGCCTTGATGACCGTTTGGCAAACCGACAAATTCTTTGGGCAGTCGTTTGACAGGGTGAATTTTTGATACACCGATGAAGCTGGCTTCCGTACCCTTGAATTCGCCCCATATTTGTTCAGCCGGGATGCCGGCGCATTTTAAGTCTTCATTCAATTCGAGCATTTCATTGCGATTTTTAGTTGCCCAGACGCTGCCGTTAGGTTGTTCCTGGTAGCAGGCTTTTGTACCATACAGGCACACGCCTTCGGTGCCAGGATGCCCGATCCGACGGAATTCATTGATACGGCAAATACTCCCATCGGACATGCGAAAGAGTGCGGATTCATTGCTGAACGTATTCTGCCAGATGTTACTATCAGCCCGATAAATTCCGTCTTCGTGGTGGTCTTCCCAACCGAGGCAGGATACCTGGGTGGCGTGCGCGCCCGTCACCGACACGATCATGCTGGTGGAGTGCGTCGGATAGTGCATGGGCGGACTTCCGGCATATTTGCGCCAGTCCTTTCCGCCGCGCCATTTCATCACATCGTACAGCCCATGATCGAAATCGTGGTAGTATTGACCCTCGCCAAAGACGATCTCGCCGAAATCGCCATTTTGAAAACGTTGCCGGCAATAGAGGGCTTTGGCAGTGTAATAACTCGTCTCTCCGAGCATGTAAATCTTGCAGCTTTCGCTGACCGCGTCGATGATGCCAGTCATTTCCTCCGGCGTAATCGCCGACGGAACCGCTGAATAGACATGTTTCCCCGAATTCAATGCCTGTACCGCTTGGGGACCGTGCAACCAATTTTGTGAGAAAATGGCGATGGCATCGACGTCTGTTTGACAGAGGTTATCGAGGGAAGGGCAAGTTTCCGGAAGGTCAAATTTTTCAGCTTTCTGTCGCAGTTTCGCTGCATCCAGATCGCAAAGAATCAGCTTTGTCACCCGAGGATGCGCTTTGAAGAGCGGAATGAAGCTATCAGCGAATGAACCGACGCCGCAGAATCCAATCTTGATTCCCATAGATTTTCCTTAAAGTTGATGAAGGCGGATGATAGCGCTGCTGAATGTCAGCTCGCCAGGATTTTTGATTGTTGATTTAATTTATTCAACCTGGGTTGAACGGTTAAGCATTCCAGGTTGATGAGCCTTAACAGATAAAATTTAAAAGAGTTATGCATTGTTAGATTTTTATGCCTGACTTGAATTATTCATAAAAAATTGATGCTTAATTTGTATCTAAGAAAAAAAACAGATAATTAGCCGAATGACGAAAATTGAATTCAGTTTTAAGCCTGAATTTAATGAATGATTCAAAGAGCTTCAAGCTATGAGAGTGCCTCAGTTTAAAATGTCTATCTGGTGCGTTTGCAAGGGATAGTTTTCAAATTTAAACGTATTCATTTTTTTTAGCCACGGATTGGGCACGGAAGAAACTCGGATTTATTGTACTGTGTTGCTTTTATCCGTGTTAAATCATTGAAAATCCGTGGCTCCGTGGCTAAATCTTATTCGCTTGCTTTTTCGTCTGAATGTCGCATAATCTCCGATAATTCTGATTTTAACAATTTATATGAATAATCCAGGCTAAATCATTAAAAACAGTCTCCGGATCGTTGGGCGTTCAGAATGCAAAATCAATAGATTACAACCTTTGAATCAGGAACCTTTAAACTATGAACCTGAACTGTTACGTTACATTAATATTAATATAATCAAAAATCCAGCGTCTGGCAAGTATATTTTAGCACTTTGCAGTTGACTGAGGCAGGCTTTGATTCAGGTTGGTGCAAAATTGGCTCAGAAGATGATTATGCGACAATATCACCCACTTTTTTCGTTTTCCATTTTCCTCTTCGGAACCAGAGCAGCATGATGCTTCCTTTGAAAAGCGTGGAAATGCTGATAACCCACCAGATCGCTTCCTGTCCGTATCCGAGTGATATTGAAAAGAAGTAAGCCAGGGGAATTCTAACAAAGGTGAGCGGAATTGAGATGAAAAACGGAGGATGGGTGTCGCCGGCACCGGTGAATGCACCTTCCATTATCACTTCGGCAGCAAGAAATATCTCAAAAACAGATATGGCGAATAAATAAGCATACCCGGCTTCGATCACCGCCTGCTCAGAAACGAAGATCGATAAAATCTGTTTTCCGAATGCGATAAACACAATTGAGACGAATGCCAGGAAGAGCACAGCGTATGCAAGCGATACATAGACCGCTTTTTCCGCGCGATCCGGATTTCGATTTCCCAGGTTCTGCCCGACAAATGTGGCAACCGCAACGGAAAAGCCGAATGAGATGAAATACGGAATTCCTTCTATTCTGTGGCAGGCAGAAATCGCCGCCATGGGAACCGTGCCAAAATAAGCGATATTTTTTGACAGGACAATGTAAATGATGGAAAAAATGGCTCCCAGCAATCCGATGGGGACACCGATTCTGAACAGCTCCAGGCTGTGAGGGATAAATTTTTCGAACGACCACCTGAGTTGTATTTTCACCGCGGGCAGCCTTGCGAACAGCAGCAGCATGCTGACCGCGTGCGCAATTGTCGACGCCAACGCGCCGCCGGGCACCCATTCGGGGAAATCCGAGCCAGCCGAAAATGAAAAGTGGATCCAATATCGCATTCAAAGTGAGTGAGAAAACAATGACGATCATGGGGGTAAAGGTATTGCCCATTGATCTGAAAATTGTATCCAGCGAGAACGCTTCATAAATGAAGATAATTCCTATAATCATGATAAAGGTGTAATCATGCGCCATCTGCGAAACTTCCGGCTCCAATCCGAGTACTGTGAAAAGCCAGCGATTCGAAAAATGGAGCGGTATCATCATCGCCAGACTGAAAAGCGCGGTGAGCACAATACCCTGCGATGCCCATTGTCGGACCGCCTGCTCATCATTCAACCCGGCAACACGCGCCACCAACGCATTAATACCCGCAGCCACACAATTCGCCAACGCTTTCACTGTCCAGATGACGAAGCTTGCAGCACCAAGCGCAGCCACCGCTTTTGCCCCCAGCCGTCCAATCCAGAACAGGTCGATGAATTCAAACAGCATGATTGATACAACCGAAATCATCGCCGGTATTGCCAGCTTGAAAATGCCCCGATTAAGAGAACCATGGAGAACCGGATTCGGTGTTGTCTGATTCATGTTTCCTTTTACATTTGCCTGCGTTTCAATAAATAGAATTAGCCCCAGGTGGAACAATAGCACCTTGAAAAGCATCAACCCTTAATCGAAAAAATACGAATCATTGTTCCGTTAAATTGATTTTATTCGAACGAATTGAATTTGGTTACGCAATTTCTGCCTCATTGATTTTAAATATTGACTAATACTTTCGATTTTCTTATATTGACCATGCCTGTTGTCAGGCAATACTGACCGGGAACCTGTCAGAAAATCATCTGTGTCATATTTCTGATCCGCAAATCGGGATACTGCTAAAACAATTCATGTGGATACCCGCTTTCGACTAGCGGGAATTGACAGTTTCTGCCCGATTTAATTCATGCTTTAAAACAGGTTTTCGGCTGGACGCAAAATTCTATTCCTTTTCAATTCGCATCAGGAGACATTTTGACCCAGGAAATATTTGCTGAGGAGTGTTCCCGGATGTCGGACAGGGAGTTGGTAGAAATACTAAGCGGTCGCAGTGAAGACTATGTCGCCGAGTTTCAAAAAGCCGCCGGCGAGGAACTGCGCCAACGAGGCTTGGAGCTAAACACGCTTGTTAACACCATCAGGGTGCACAATAATAATGAAGCTGAAAAGAAATGTGATATTCGGGAAGCCCTGACAGCTCTCAAGCAGCCGTTCCAACACGGGGATGTATTGTCTTTTGTCAATTATCTGGATGAAGCGTTTGTGATTCAGAAGACTATCACGTTCTGGGTGATTCAGTTTTTCATCGACGGCGATTTTCAGTTATCATTCGTTCTTGAGTCTGCTGATAAACTCGAGAAGACTGTCGCGGCATTCCTGCGGCTCGAAGAGTGGGAGGCAGATGAGGATGCCTGTTTTGATGACTGGGACGTTTTGGCGAAAACAACCTCCCAGGCTGAAATTGAATCTTATGCGACGCTGTTGGCGAAACTCAAGATTCCGTATTTGGTTAATAATGCAAATCTGTGGCGCTTTCAGGCGATCCGTGGTACTTATTACGAGGAATCATCGAGCAGCCTGCTAATTCCCACAGAATACCGGTACCAGGCAGATGAAGTTTTCAGGAAAATGAATGAGTTGATTGATGATTTGTACCAGCAATTATCGGAATCTGAAGAACGCGAGGATGTGCGTACGCAATTGCAGATATATGAGAAACTGCAGGTTTTAACCCCGGATGATGAAACAGTATTTTTCAATAAAGGCAGCTTGTTGCTCGAACAGGGCGAATTCGAGGCGGCTGCTGATGCGCTTATAAAGTGCATTAATCTGGAGTTTGGCAAGCAGTACTCCGAGGTTCTTAATGATGCGGCGGATTGCCTGGAACGGATCGGGGAGCAGCTTCCGCGCAATATAGAAATTTTGCACTGCCTGGCGAGTATTGCCATGCGCAATGAGGATTCGATTTCTGCGATCGAGCGCTATTCACAAATCATTTCCATTAATTCCGCAGACAGTATCGCGCATTTAAATCTGGGTTATCTTTATTCCGATGCGTCCGAAACGTCTGAACGGGCGAAGAAGCATTTCCAGGCTTACGTGCAACTCGAGCCTGATGCTGATGATCGTCTGGCGGTCGAGAATATGATACTGAATTTATAAAATTGGAGGATATACGATGGCGGGTTTCGAAGGTGTAAAATGGGCAACCAAACAAATGAAATATACGCTGAACGATAAAGATTTTGAATTGTGTGATGCCGATGCCAGGGTATTCGCCGTTTCAAAATCGATCCACTATGGCTTGTTTTTAGCATTTGAAGGGATTCGATTTTATTGCAGAAGAAAGGATAATCAAAAGCTTGAATTGGTATTTCTGAATTGGAAACAAAATTTGAAACGCTTCCAACGCGGCATCGCTTATAACCTGGGTAGAAATCAGCAGCATCTGGTCCCGGCAATCGAAGAAATGGAATCAATATTTATCCGATTTTTTCGTTCACCTGCAATGTTGACATTTTTCGGTGAAATGGCAGACCTGGATGCACAGGGATATTTACGCCCGTTCACGGTGGATGAACAGCAATCCATCGGGGTCACGTTCCCAATGGAGCCATCGATTCGCGCGGCAGTTTGCCGGTACGATCGCTATCTCGGAGAGCCATTTTCAGGCGTAGTTGTTCCCAATATCGTGCGGGCTGTAAGCGTGAACGGTACAGGCGAGTTGAAACTAGGTTCAAATTATCTGATAAGCGTAAAAGCCGTGGATATGGCGAAAATGCTCGATCCCTCAGCCAGCACGGCATTGTTGCTGGATGATCGCACACATCTGCCGATTGAGGAGCGGCAAATCACCGAATGGGATACGTCGTGCTGCCTCTTCGCATTACGGGACGGTTCAGTGATTAAGATACCAGAAAATCCGCTGATTTTGCCTTCGGTTACAATCCAGGGAATCGTTGTGATTTTGCGGCATAAGGGCGTGCCGGTAGTAGAACGGCACCTGTCTTATGGTGAATTGATTGAATATATGCAAGAAGATCAACTGGTTGCAATTTGCAGTATTGGCACTGCGGGAATCCTGAATCGTTGCCAGAAATTGGGACTGACCGACGCCGATTCAAAACTAATCGCCACCCACAGCGCCGACGAAACGCATCCCCTTTACGCTAAACTGAGCGAAGCCCGGTCGATCTATTGGGATATTTATAAAGGAAAGGCGGAAGTCCCGGATGGGCTGGACCTGAATCGATATCCGTTGAATGAATAGATCACTCCGAATTCAAGGAAAGGTAACCTCCGTATAGCGGCACAATTTGAATACTGCAA
The DNA here is from genome assembly GCA_016927835.1 of Candidatus Zhuqueibacterota bacterium. Classification (GTDB taxonomy): domain Bacteria; phylum Zhuqueibacterota; class Zhuqueibacteria; order Thermofontimicrobiales; family Sulfurfontimicrobiaceae; genus Sulfurfontimicrobium. The sequence goes on from JAFGMA010000241.1 coordinate 14,712, forward strand.
AATCCTTCCGCAGTCTGCAAGGATTCTCGCGAGAAGGTCACCTTCTTTCAGTTACTAATCCTATTCATAAATTCAATGACGTACTTTAAAAATTTTTTAGACAGGATAACAGGATTAACAAGATAGATGTTGTCCTGTTTATCAATAACATTATTGCAATAATTAGCTTTAATAACAACAATGACATAGAGCAATAGGGAATCACGAAGACCGCTGAGGTAAAACAGATTTTGTAATTTTACTGTGTAGTCGATGTCTCTTTGTGAACTCCATGTCCCGGTTTCACCGCTGTGACGCAACAAATTATATTTAAAATTCAATTAATTATAGAGTTTTTGTGCACTGCCTAATATTCTTTCAGTCAAGTATTGGTATTTCAATGCTAGAAACTCCATCAGTGTGTCAAAATTATTTTGATTGACAGGATAAATTGTTTTCAAATCCCGTTCATCGTGTTAATCCAGTCTAAAATAATACGTCATCGTAATTATGAAAAGGCATACTTAGAAATAAATTTCCGTGAAAAAAATACCACGAAACAGGTTGCTTTACAGCCGCGCTTCAAATTCCTCGACAATCTTCTCATCCTTCACACGCCTGAAATAAACACATGCGGTTCTCGGTTTTCCATCGACGACAATCCGGTTCTGATTTTCGAGATTGATCCACCAGTGATCCACACCCGATTCAGATCGGATGAGCAGCGCCGCTTGAGTCGGCGACGACTTTTTTATTTCAATTTGTATTTCCGGCGGATGCTGCGATTTGAATGGTTGAATTGCAGTAGCGATTAGAACCGGCAATTTTCCTTCACCTTCGAAAATAGCGGTTGGCGCGGCAATTCGATGTGCTGAGCCCGTCGAAATCCATCCCTGTTCCGGATTCTCCTGTCCCTTGATGATCTGAAGCTGTACCGGCACAGTTGCTGCCGCGTGCAATTGGATATTCAGGCTGTCATCAAACGCCGTGTAAGCGGTTTTATGCGCGTCATCTGTCAGCACTTCACTCGGAGTAAAATGAAAGAGCGATTCGAAGCGGTGCCTCGCGTTGCCGGTGAGATAATCGAGCACCAGCCAATACGCCTGCTTCTTGAAGAGTACCGTTCGCGAGTGGTTCACCGCAATCCGTTGAGGACCATAGCCGGAATGATAGCTGCCGCTGGCGAAATCCAGCCGGTCATCCGAAAACCAGCAATTTTTCAATTCCGATTCAGCGCGATGCGTTGCTTGCAATTCAATCCGGTTTTGTCCCTGCCCGTCGATGAGGAACGTATTATGAGCAGCGGTGCTGACGAAATATGTGCGCCATTTGTCGGGGATATACGTTCCTTTCCCGCCATCGGTGAGAAAATCGCGCCCGAATGCCGATACATCGATGTGCAATTTATCCTCATGCTGATGGCTGACGCCCGTGGGTCCGGCATCGAAAAATAGATACCAGGCATCGGCGGACCAGTCGCTGCGCATCACAAAGTGCCCGCCCCAGGGCGAGGGGTGGGAGGCATGCGCCGGTGGTTCTCCATGTGCCCCGTATGTTGCGACGAATTGCATATCGGTGCGGTCGAATAATTCGGCACCCGAATTCAACCACTGCGCAATATCCCGCCGATGGGCGTCGTTGGTGGGGGGTACTTGCCGTGTTGGCGTGCTCACATACATGATATATTCAAACATTTTTTCCAACGTATTTTGAAAATTGGGCGGAACCGGTGTCGCAGTCGCCTGTGCATACTCATACACCTGGTAGAAACTGTGCATGCATGCCAGATGATAACCCGTGGCTAATTCGTGCTGCATGCCATCCGGGTAAACCTGCTTGTTCAATTGCTCGGATAATCGATTCAGCCCGGTTTCCGCCCAGGTGGTCGCCTCCTGAAATTCGGGAAAAATCATGCCGACACTTGCCAGCCCGGTGGATCCGATGATGACCCAATTATTGACGAAGCGCATGCCCGAAGGGAATCGCTCGATGTGTCTGGCGTGGCTCCAGATGGAAGCGAGCATGAGCTGGATAGCATGCGTTTGCAAAGAGGGTGCTGCTCTGAAACCGAAAAATGACTGTGGCCAGGTCGAACTCATGCGAATGCCGGCTTCGAGATTGCGCCAGCTCGGAACACGAGTCAGCCGGAAGGGCGGCGCCGGATTGCGTACCACCCAATCAATCACCTGCAAATTGAATTCGCGCGCGTAGGCTTCATTTCCGGTTTTCATATATGCGTTAAGAAGCGTTATCCAATGTCCCATGCGATTCAATCCCCAGATCCACTCCGAGTTCTCGGTGGGATTGTTGCGATAGTCGATGCGTTCGCCGAATTTTATGGTGCTGTCACCGGATTGAAATTCATGCCGCATGATGGCTTCGGCGGCTTCATCGGATTCAGCGGATTTTTGAGGGAGTTTCGCCTGAAAAATCGGGTGCTGTTTGCGTCTGAAATATTCTGCAACTTCGTGTGCTGCCAGCAGCGTTTTGCGGGCTTCGTAAGCATTTTTTGCGCGCTCGAGTCCCGGAAAATTCAGGTTCAGCATGCCTTCGAAAAAATGTTTCTGAAAATGCTCCTGATTCAGTATGAACAGCGCCGGACTCAGGACGGTATGAAAAACAGTACGATCCAGCGAGACGGGAATGATGATTTCCCTTGAAGATAATTTTTTCCCCTTGAGATCAAATTTAGCTTCGAGTACCATACCGTACAGATTCGCTTTTCTGGCAATCACCTCTGGTCCTGAATCGTTGACTACGATCAATTGCACCACCTTATACGGCGTCTGTTCCGGCTCGTTCTCGAATTGTGCCCAGCCATAGCTTACGAGTCCCGCAGCCCAGGCATTGAGTTCAGTTTTAGTTTGCCCCGGGAATCCGATTGAATCAAGGATGGCGGCAATGGCTTTCGGATTAATAGTTGTCGGAAACGCAGCATCGGCAATTTCCCGCGTAACACGGGTTGCCCGGTCGCCGGAGACGATGCGCGTCCATTCGTGCTCGTACAAAATTTCAGCCGCTCGAGAGAGATTCGGATTCAAAATGATTGGCAGAAATGCCAATATGCCAATAGCCCAGAATCTGCTTTTCTTTTTCAATTTTTTATGATCCTTATTTTAGTGATGGAGGATGATCACCTTCATCATGAGATTTCGATTTTACATTAGAACATAATGGCAGGTAATTTTGTTGTATCCGTTTGCAATATAGACATATAGAATGAGATTTCAAAGAGAAAATTCCATAAGAATAGTAATCGCTCAAATTTTGATAGCATCGTCTAGCCATTCAAAGGCTCCGAATCTTTGAATGGTTAAAAGGGCTAATTCTATTTTCATAACTGAAGGATTACCATCTGGCTCTATTTTCCGCTTGCATTTATACTGCAAATTGAGTAGATTAACAGTCAAATTAATTCCACTTATAAAGAAAAAAAGGAGCTGCGAGTCGTATGAACCAACTCACTCGATTAATATTCATCCTCGTGCTACTGAGCTTTATCGCCTGTTCGAGCCCGCAACCGACATTATTCGGCACATGGGAGCATATCTCGGAAAAGAGCACAGATATTGTAACCTGGCGCTATCGTGAGATCGAAGTTTCAATCACTAAGGATGAGAATCGGATAACCATCCTGCATAACTGGCTTCAAAAACAGCAAGTGGCTTACATGGATTCAATGAGCTTTGTGCCGGGCAAAGAAGCCAGCCCGATTCCGGTCACCTCGGCAATCTGGTCGGAGAACTGGTATATGGGCGTCCTATCCAAACCGGGGAGCCAGCGCATGGTTTCCGGGGATTGGGTGGAGCACAAGCGGGCATTGACAACCAGAGTTGTGCAGACCGTCGAAGTGTCGCAGGGAGATGCTGTTATCGAAACACTGCGTGACTATCGTCTCGATGCAACCGGCGATACGCTGACGATTGTCGAAAAACGTTCCACTCGTCAGACACCAATCACGCTCGTATTCGAGAAAATTTAACAGCAAATTTATTTTGAATTTAATGTTTTGTTTAAATCGTACTGCAATTCATCGTATGAAATGCGTGTGTCAAAAACGGGGAAATCCAATATGACCAAAAATATTCGTTTCGCGATCATTTTCTTTTTGATACTGGTCGCCAGCCTTTCTGCAAGCCTCTCTGCCGTTTCAGCGGAAGGCGAGTGCATCATGAAATTATCCGATAACTGGGAAATTGAAGGGGACTTGCCCACCCAGGCGCTTTTGATCAGTTTGCAGGGCTTGAGCAACCGAGGAGCACCACGTCTATATTTTCTTTATCCTGATAAATGGGACTTCACTTTCTGTGAACCGTTATTGAATTACTATTGCAATTCAAGAAAAATGGAATTCGATACACTTGAAACACCCGAAGTTGCCCTGAAGCACCTGAAAAAGTATGTCAAAGGCTACATCGTCTGGGATAAAGCCGTGCGCACCTCTTTAATTGTTGCCTTTACAGCAGCCGGATTGAGCCAATCAGTCGTTGTCACGGAAGAATTGATCCCGCTGGTTGAAAAATATGGACTGAAGCTTACTGAAGATTTTAGGGACAAATTCACCGATCAAAGCGATTATGAAATTTATCAATGGGCATACGAGCATTATTGGGATCAATGCAATCATGAGTACCTGATATACATGGGCGGCGAAGGCGGCACGATCATGAAACCGGGTATTGCCGATTTTGGTGTTCATAAAGGCTGCTTTTTTACCGATGCTTCCACCGATCCTGAAGATTCGCTGGAATTCCGGTTCGCTCAAAAAATTTTCAGCGAAATGAAACCCATGTCTATGGTCATGGGATGGCATTCATATAGCAAGGATAAAGAAGCCCAGCATGTCAGGCTGGCTTCGAGTTATGCTCTGCGTGTGGAAGGATTGCACACCCTGCCCAACATGAGCTTCAATCATCAAATCCCGCTGTCGCCCGGGTATAAATTCAGGAATAAGCATAATCTTCAGCGCGGCAAAGAATACATCCCGGGAAAGAAAGTCTATATTTCGTCCATTCAAACCGATTGCCTGGGACTCGGTGCATGGACAAAGCCGGGACGAGGAAAAATCCCGTATGCCTGGGAAGTGACCATGAATTGGGTGTGGCTGGCGCCGGCAATGCTGCAATTCTTTTATGATATGGCGACCCCCAACGATTATTTCATCGGTTCGCTCTCCGGTCCCGGATACATGTACGCCCGGTCGATCCCTGCGGAGCACCGTGCGGCAGTCGTGGCAAAAACGTATGAACTCATGAAAATGCTCGATCTCAATGCTTTCGAATTCATGGAACACACAAATTACTGGGAATCCGATGGCGTGGATGATGATTTGTCCAAAGAAATTATTGACGCCTATTTCGACGGCATGCCCGATGTGGTCGGATTCGCCAACGGCTATCGCCCGGCGCATACGTTTATGGTGCGTGACGGCAAGCCATTCATTTCGTACGATTACTATCTCTCTGAAAAACGCGATGAGGATGAAGCCGCTGCCGATTTGACGGAATTGGCGCAGCTCAATTCGAAGCGACCCTACTTCCTGCTGATGCATGTACGGCAGTGGAGCGATATTAACCGGGTCAAGCGAATCCTCGATAAATTGGGTTCGGAATTTGAATTGGTACCGCTGGATATTTTTCTGAAAATGGCGGGAAATCAACCCACATTCAAAACAAAATTCGCTAAAACAAAATAGCGCAATCCGGGCATGAAAGAACTGGTTTAATGTTTTTTGATTTTGTATTGATTTTCAAAAATCAATGCTTTTCGGACGGACTCTATTGAAAACAAGTTTATATGAATCTGAATAGCTTGCTCGCATGGCGCTAAAAAAAGCTATCCTGTGAAAACGCATTTCAATCAGCAAAAATTCGAAAATCAACCCTGAAAAGAAGACGCTTTATAAAAAATTCAATCGCGGGCATTCTAAGTTTGAACGTGGCGTGTCGCATGGATTTCCGACCAAAAATCAACATTGCTCATCCCGACTTCCGGGAGCTTTGGTTGAGCCACCCGACGGTGGGAGATGCTTCTTTTGATTCGTTCCAGAGAAGTCTCCAAAATCCTGTTTTTCGCGGCAATCCCCCTTATGAATGGGCGGTAAATGGATTTCTTTTTGAAGATCCGGTTTCCGGCGACTGGTACCTTTTCATTGGCATGTATCCGCGAGGTTATTGGAAGCCGGGGGGTTGCCGATTGCTTCGTTCTGAAACTGGGGGATTAACCTGGGAAGATTTGGGCATCATTCTCCAGGGAGCGCCCGATACATTTGATGGCGATGGCAAAACTGCAGGTGGCACACCCGATATTTCCGTTTGCTACAGCGAAGGGCGATACCATATTGTTTATGATTGGGCAAATCCTGACAATTCCGATGGCGGATTGGCTTATGCTGTAGCCGATCACCCTGAGGGACCGTATTACCGGCATCCGGAGCCGTTGCATCGTGAATCACGTCAACCGCTGATTTTGGGTCAATATAAAAGAATTTATGGCGGAACGCTTTTCAGGCGCAAAAATGACTGGCTCATATTGGCAGCCATGTCCACGCCGGGCAACGGCGGAGGCACCTGGGCACTTGTAGCATTGACGGCGGAGCAAGTAACCGGTTCGTTTGCGCCACCGCAAATGCTCATCTACCCGCAGAGCAAAGTCTTTCATCCTTCCCCGGTTGAGTTTTATCCCTGTTTCCGGCATCAGGAATGGATTTATGTGCCGGCGACATCGTTGGGGCATAACCGCAATTTTCAGGTGCTCTATCGTGCGGAAGTCGAACGCGCCCATCTGCCGGAAGCCTGGCGTCTGCTTCGCTTTGGATCATGCTGGCATGCCGAAGCCCAGGAGCATGAATCAAGCGGCTTGTGGGGTCAGACGTATTCCGGCTTCATCGATAGCCACGGCGTTTTCAGGATCATGTTTCCGTCAAAGGATTCCAAAGACCGCGGCACAATCAATATGGCTCATCGAAGATGGAATACTCCATATCGCTCCGGATTCGTTCTGTCGGCGCCAAACGGACCGGCACTCACCATTTTTCAAAGAAGATTCTCCGCATTTTCACTCCGCGCTGAAATGCGTTCAAATGGTATGAAATCAATTGTCTGGAATCACAATGCGCCAATCGGTGGCGATCGCATAAGGCACGCCAACGGCAATCCGCACCCGCTGACACTCAGTGACTGCACACAACTCACCCTTGATGAATCCGGCTGGCAACTCCGGCGAATCGACGACAGGGGGGCGAGGGAAAATATCGCCGGCAATTCTGAGCCAGGCAGCCGTCGCATGCAACCGGATAGTGTTGAAATTCAGCAGCAACCTGATTGGCTGAAGATCGCTGTGAATTCAAATTTGATTTGGGAGTGTAAAGGTGAATCGCTTTCCGGCAGCATCGGTTTTTTCGCCGATGCCGGGATCATTCTCCACGTGGACGAGTTGACGATTTCAACAACCGGAGAGGAGTGCTATAAATGGTTACTACCCACCGACGCCATCATCGGCGCCGGTGCTGCTAAAGATACGTGGTCTCCCGAAAATGCAGATTATTATAAATTCGGATTCGGCTATGTTTCCGCAATGGCTGGGGCGACATTGAAATGGAACTATCAGGGCAGGGGATTCCGGTTATGGTGCCCGCGCGCTCCGATTTATGGCACGTATGAAATTTATATCAACGGTCTCCATTCAGGCATAATAGATTTGAAAACGCCGCGCATCGAAAATTCATCCCCCGTATTCGAATCGCCGGAATTGCCCTTTGCGTTTCAGGCAGTGTGCCTCGTCCGGAAGAACGGAACTGTGCCCGCAGGATGCCTGGAAATTTTAGTGTGAGTTTGATGAATTATGGAAAATCCAGGCATGAGATCGACCGTTTTGCTCATTCTGGCTGCCGCGATTTGGGGATTCGCTTTCGTTGCGCAGCGCGCCGGAATGGCACATATCGGACCCTTTGCATTCAATGCGGTTCGCTTCATGCTGGGCGCACTTTCGCTGACTCCTCTCTTCGTAATCAGCCGCAACAAAACACTGCTCTTTTCCGATGATTCAAAATCTCCGCGCAATAGTTCCATATTTTTTCCGGGTTTGTCAGCGGGAGTTGTTTTATTCATGGGATCATCGCTTCAGCAAATCGGGATTGTGTATACCACTGCCGGGAAAGCCGGATTCATCACGGGATTGTATTTGATTTACGTGCCGATATTGGGATTCTTCTGGCGCAAGCGCTCCCAATTGAATGCCTGGCTGGGCGCCGTCATTGCAGTAATCGGGCTGTACTTGCTGAGTGTCACCGAGCAGTTTACGATTGGAAAAGGTGATTTTTTGGTATTTACGAGCGCTTTTTTCTGGGCAGTGCACGTTCAACTCATCGGCTGGCTGTCCTTGAAATGCAATGTGCTGAAACTCGCCTTTTCGCAATACCTGACCTGTGCCGTTCTGAGCCTGATTGCAGCGCTACTTTGGGAAGAATTCTCGTTCCAGTCAATCATAGCAGCGCGCATCCCGATTCTCTACGGCGGAATCGCTTCGGTCGGAATCGCGTATACGCTGCAAGTTTTCGGGCAGCGGCATGCTCATCCGACGAACGCTGCTATCATTCTGAGCCTTGAGGCGGTTTTCGCTGCATTGGAAGGCTGGTTAGTTTTGAGCGAAACGATGGCTCCGCGTGGCTTAATCGGTTGTGCACTCATGCTCGCAGGCATGTTGCTTTCACAGATAAAAATAAAACCGGGATGGGCAGGCAAAATGCTTAAGCTCAAAAACAGGTCAACACCCTGATTTTCATTGACCAGAGCGAAATGGCACTTGTTAAAAAGCGAAAAGATTTTAGCGCAGAAATCGATTCCGATTCAGGCGGAGTGATAAACGAACGATTTTTTATACGTGAGGGAGGCTTATAAATTGGCAAAAAAAGTCAAGATCGCAATGCTCGGATGTGGAGCTGTGGCAGACCTTTACCTGCCCGCTTTTCGCTTTCTTCAATGTGCTGAAATACGTGCTGCAATCGACATCGATCTCCGGATGGTGCAAGAAATGGCTGGGAGATATAATATTCCGCAAATTTCCAACGATGCATCTGAAGCGGCTCAGAGCGATGACATCGATGCGGTGATCATCGGAACACCGCCTGATCTACATGCGGCGCACGCAGAACTTTTTGCTGCGAATGGGAAGCACATCCTTTGTGAGAAACCCATGGCATCCACCGTGCAGGATTGCCAGCGCATCATCGATGCTTGCAAAGCAAACGGCGTGAAATTGCAGATGGGGCACATGAAGCGTTTCATGCGCGGCAATCAGAAGGTTAAAGCCATTATTGACAGCGGCGCGTTGGGCAAAATATTTATGGCGGAATGCCACTGGGATTGTGCCGTACCACAACTGATTGGCACGTATCGCGAGCAAAAAGTTACCGCGGGCGGAAGTTTGCAGGATCATGGTCCTCACGCGTTCGATCTCATCCGCTGGTGGACCGGGAATGATATTCTCGAAGTCAGCGCCTCGATTCGCAGCGTGCATCCGAATCGCCCCACGGAGGATACCGCGGCAGTTATTCTCGAGCATGAAAACGGCATGTTCAGTTGTCACCATTTAACCCGAATTTCTTATGGGCGAGAGCACGGACAGGACACTTATCGGATATATGGCACCGAGGGTACGCTGGTTGTCCGCAACGATCACCATTTCCCCACGATGAGCTTGGAGTCGCCGGAAATCATCCTTTATCGCGCTGGCGACTGCATCCAGCGATTCGATACGCATCACGGGTGGAATATTGATGATTCGGTGGTGATGAATTTCCCGTTTTACAATCAACTCGAAGCGTTTTGCGAATGCATCATTAACGATACCGAACCGCGTGTTACCGGCGAAGACGGCATGCACGTGCTTGAAGCGGTCATTGCGGCGTATGTTTCATCGCTCAAAGGAATGAAGATTAAATTGCCCTTTCGCGAAAATATTGATCTGACAGCACTTTTCGAAGACGTAAAAAAACGCGATGCAGCCAATCTGAAATATGATTATACAATTGAACCGAAAGCGCAGCCGCCACTGTCGATTCCCGAGCATTTCATCGGATCGCGCCCGCCGCGAACAAAAGAAACCTGGTCGTCGGGTGAACACGGACTGGTTGGCAAAGTTTGGCTCGAAGGGCTGATGCGCCGCTTGCGAAAGCCGGCTTGATGAAAATTTGGCATTCGGATTAAACAAGCTGCTGGTTCGCAATCCCAATCCGATTCCGAATTGGTTTTTTGTATTGAAAAAAACAGCGTCAACTGACTTCTTCCATTAAACCTCAATCAAGATTGGAAGCAGCCATGCCGATCATGCCAGGCTTGATGACCTATTCATATCATCTTTCATTTCCTGCCGGCAAAATCAGCTCGCAGGGCATTGCGGAGCGCGCTGAGCAACTCGGTTTGAAATCGCTCGAATGGTGCCATTTCCCGTGTCATGAGCCGGGCAAGGTGGATTGGCAGCAGGTCAAATTGCTGGATCGGCTGGGAAGAGAAAAAGGCATCGTAAACGCAATTGCCGGATTTGCGCCGCTGCTCACCCCAAAAGACCGACGCGACAGCTTAATCGACAGTTTTCAAACCCAACTGGAAGTATCAAAATTCATCGGTGCCAGCCGGATGCGGTTTCATGGCATGACCGAAATTGCGCTAGGCATCGGTCCGAAACCATCGCTTGAGACCTGCCTCGATAATTTGAAGCGTATTATCGAGTTGGCAGAGAGAGCCGGCATCGTGATCGCGCTTGAAAATCATAATGATTTTCGAATTGAAAATTTCCGCTATTTCTTCAAGCATATTCAATCGCCCTTTTTGAAACTAAATCTGGACACCGGCAATCAATTGCCGCTTGGGGAGGATGTGCTTGCGTTGGCGCGAGAATTTCAATCCGAGATCGTCAGTTGCCATTTCAAAGCGATTCGATATGTCTGGCGTGATTACGGCGCGGTTTTAACCAGTTGCAATGTCGAGGATTCAATTATTGATTTGACCGAAATTTTGAACCTGCTGCTTGCGAGCGAGCGAGAAATAAAGGTTCATATCGAAATTGTCGCCATGCGCAGCGAAGAAGAAGACCCATTCATAGCAAATCATTCGAAATTTTTACGTGAATATTTGAATCGATAGCCAGATTGACAAATTACATTCTTTCAATAGCCTCACTTGATGCACAAAATGGCATTAAAGCTTTTCCTGCAATCAGCGAATTCTTGAGGAATGAATAGCCTCAAAATTAGCCGATGAGTGCTTTCACGATTGCTGCATTCATGTAATTGAGCTATCATCATATTACGCGGATCCCCAAATTTTGCTTGACATTTATATGAAATTTATTTAATATTTGCCTAAAAAAATCAAAGTTTTTGAAATTTTTTAAACTCTCATAGCCGTTCGCTTCCGGCAGGCAAAGGTTGCTTTGAACGATTGAAATGAAAGAGCTTGACAATGTCAAAATACAAATGATTTGCGCCAAAAATAATAAAAACAAGATTCCATCAAATACAGGTATTTCTGCAGTAATTCTAATTCAACATTGAAAGCGCCAGGTGAGTGGGATGAGAATTTTAAAATCTTTTTTATTCTGCTTTTGGGCTTGCCTCTATTTTCAGTGCAGTAAAACAAATCCGGTTGAACCCCAAAAAACAGAGGCTTCAAAAAATATTGTAATTGCCACAGGCGACGACTCCCCTTATTGCGTCACCATTGAGCTGATAAAGAATTTCATTTTCCTTGAGCATGTTTTTTCGAGCCGACTACAACTCCCCACCGATGTCGTCATTGCAACCTGGACGACTAATGGCGATATTTATGTATCCGAAGATTTGGGTACTAATTTCCGGATAGTTCATCAGAACGAAACTGAGCAATGGTACAGATGTTTCACCACCGATTCAGGCCGGCATTTCCTTTGGGACAGAGCAACAGCCAGGATTTGGATATTCGATCAAGGATGGCAGAATATTAAGCAAATTCAAAATGGGAACTACCCCTGGCATGGAACATGGAGCATCGGCGAAGCGAACGGAGTCATCATGTATGCTGAATACGCAAGTGAAGGCGATGTACTTCATGTCTGGCGTTCTGTAGATGATGGCGATTCATGGGAAAGTGTATTCAATAAAAAAGGCAGGGAAGCGGATGCACCTGAAATAAGGCATTTTCACACGCTGCAGCCGGATCCCTTTTCTCCCGGTGACTGGTATTTGTCATCGGGTGATAATCCGCAGGAGTGCAGGATATGGAAAAGCAGCGACGATGGGTTTACCTGGCGCGAGGTGACCGATCCCGATCCGGATGGGACGGACAGGCAGGATATACACCGGTACACGGCGATCTATTTCGACGAATCCTTCTTATATTGGGGAACCGATGATTTGTTAGACGGATGTGCCAGATTTGTTAAAGCTGAACGGACTGAGCCGCTTTCGGTACATGTTGCTGCTAAACTTGATAACCTCGTGAGATCTTTGGTGGCAACGCCCTATGGATTGGTTCTGATTTCTGAACGGAAAGAAGCGCACTACGGCAAAATGCTGGACCTAACTGTGCATATATCCGCCAATAAACAGGACGCGTATGAGCTTTTTAGAATTCCATCGCAAGATAAAAGACGGAGCAATTTTACCAATTCAAGGGCGAGTATTGCAGCCAGGGGCAACATATTTTTCACTTTTTTCGAAGGACCGGTTCTATTTAGAAATAGCTGGGGCTTCCTGAAATGGGAAATTGTACCGCATTTTTCCAAACAAGAAATCGAGTTGCTGGTTGATGAAGAGCCGTATGATCCATGATCCCGATAATTGAGTAGCGGAGGCAAAGCGCTGCCTCAAAGCAGACTGTGGGGCAAACGTCGTGAATTCACGATCGTCCGGAATGCGGATATGATTGTTTGCTGAAGAGACTACTTTGATGGCAGTTTCTCTGTCGCTGGTTCCTGTGAAGAAACGACTTCATCCGGAATCATCCGCATGACCGGCAAGCGTAAAAAACGCTTGCTTTTTGAATTTGAATTAAATATGTTTAAGTGACCGGAATAATTTCCCGCTAATAAGTAAGCGGGATCAAATAAAAATACCAGGCGGAAATGCTAAAAAGGATCATTTCTTTTATCCAGCCTTCCGAATGAGATTCAATGTGACAGAAATGTTGTGATTCAGATTGTGTGCAACACGAGCACTGTGTTGGACGAGAAAGGTACATCGGGTATGATGGATCAGATTTCTTCGAAAGCCAAAGCGATTGATCGCGCGTGTATTGCTATTGACCAGATCGCGGAATATTTCACCAGAAGCTATACACAAATGGTTGAAAAAACAGGGATCACGCATTCGCAGTTTATTTTACTGCGTCTGATTGAGCAGTCCGGGGCAATTTCACTGAAAGAACTGGCTTCACTGACGCCAAAGCATGTGGCAACAGTAGGACAAATCGTAGATCGAATGGTGAAAGCCGGGTGGATTTTTCGATTACAGGATTCACGGGATCGCCGACGCATAGTCCTCAGGAGCACGCAGAAGGGTAGGGAAGTGTTAAAGAATGCTCCGCCCGAGCCTGCAGAGCAACTTGCAAAAGTAATGGAGCGCCTGGCAGAAGAAGAGGCTGATGCCATCGCGAATATGCTGGACAAACTCAAGGAGCTTTTGAATATTGAGCCTGTGATCGATGTCGACGAGCACGAAAGCGCACCCGTTCATCCCGCGTCCGAAAATAGCTCCCAACCTGAAGCCGATGAAATGTAAATTGCTGCTAACTGAATCAGCCGACCACACTTTCTGAGGGTGTTGGATTTTGAATGGCGCGGTTGCATCTCCCCCACCAGAAAGCACTTGACATTAACCAACCGAATGATTATATTTTGAGCTTTCAAATTGAAACCAATCATTGAACCGCAAGTCGATTTCCAAATAATAATGATGAAAGGAACACCAGCGCAATGGCAAAAGGAATAACCCGTCGAAGTGAAGATTATGCCAGATGGTACACAGACGTTGTCGCAGCAGCCGATTTAGCCGATTACTCACCGGTGAAGGGGTGCATGGTCATTAAGCCGCATGGATATGCATTATGGGAACAAATCAAAGCTGTTCTTGATCGCATGTTCAAGGAAACCGGTCATGTAAACGCATATTTTCCCTTGTTCATTCCCAAATCATTCCTGTGCCGTGAGGCTGAGCACGTCGCCGGTTTTGCCAAAGAATGCGCTGTGGTCACACATTCGCGCCTGAAAGCCAACGATGATCCCAATAGCTCCGAAAAGGTAATCGTCGACGAAGCATCGAAGCTGGAAGAGGAATTAGTTGTGCGTCCGACGTCGGAAACGATTATCTGGTCGATGTATAAAAAGTGGATTCAATCCTACCGCGATTTGCCGATATTGATCAATCAATGGGCAAATGTCGTTCGTTGGGAGATGCGTACCCGATTATTTTTGCGCACCACTGAATTCTTATGGCAGGAAGGGCACACGGCGCACGCAACACCCGATGACGCTGAATCGGAAGTGCTGAAAATGCTCGGGGTATACCAGACTTTTGCCGAAGAATTCATGGCGATCCCGGTCTATGCCGGCATCAAGACAGAAAGCGAAAAATTTGCTGGCGCGGAACGCACCTATTGCATCGAAGCGATGATGCAGGACAAAAAAGCACTACAAGCCGGGACGTCGCATAATCTGGGTCAAAATTTTGCGCGGGCGTTCGACGTAACCTACCAATCCGAGGCAGGGAAACAGGAATATGTTTGGGCTACAAGCTGGGGCGTGTCCACTCGGCTTGTTGGGGCGCTCGTCATGGCGCACAGCGATGATACCGGTCTGGTGTTGCCGCCCAAACTGGCACCGATTCAGGTTGTTGTGGTTCCGATTTGGAAAAATGATGAAGAGCATGCAAAAGTGATGGAGACCGTAACCGGATTAGTGCAATCCTGGGATAAGGATATCAGGTTTAAAATCGATGATCGAGATTATTATCGCCCGGGATGGAAATTTAATGAATGGGAGAAGAAAGGCGTCTGTATTCGGATTGAAATTGGTCCGCGAGATGTTGAAAATGGTGAAGTCGTGCTGGCTTGCCGCGATGATGGGAGTAAATCAAAAATTCAGAATAATCAATTGAACGACCGGCTGCGAAACGAGCTAAATGACATGCAGAGCCGGCTGTTTGAAAGAGCCAGGAAATTCAGGGATGAGCATACTTTTGAAGTGGATAGCTACGAGGATTTCAAGCGGCGAATCGAAGCGCCGGAAGGTTTTTTCAATATTCACTGGTGCGGTGATTCTAAATGCGAGGCAAAAATACAGGAAGAGACAAAAGCAACCATTCGCTGTATCCCTTTGAATAAAAAGCATGAATCCGGTGAATGTATCATTTGTAAACAACCATCCTCTGCGCGAGTCATAACCGGGAAAGCCTATTAACTCATCGTTTACGTTTTCGTTCTAAAATTCAGGATTTTCCTGGCACACGAGTTACATTTCAAATTTGTTATTGCATCTGTAATTACGCATGCGGAATCGATGACTGGTTGTACCAATTATTGTGTCGCAGCAGGCAGAAACGAACCGATACTGCAAATTTATTGATTCGCAAATCCTTCTATCAGCGCGCCAACCGCCTTGCGAAATCAAGCAGCGAGAATAATGGCATTTAACTTGCAACAATTTTTATGCTTACGATATAAATGCCGGAATTTAATAATATCATCAAGCCAAAATCATTTTAAGAAGATTAAAGCTCTATAAATAGCCAGGCTAATGTACGGGCTCTCTTATTTCGATTGTATGTTAGCTTCGGGCTACGCAGTATGAAAGAGCGAAACTGAATATAAATTGAAGATACTACATATTATTGCTGGCAAACGATTCCGAGCTAAAAAATTCAATCTCAGGCTATAATCGATACGCGCTGCATTTAAGCTCTAAAACTTAAAACTATCAGCGACTGGGATTTGATTGTAAACGAGACAAATCACTTGACTTTCTGTGTGTTGTTTCGTATATTAAACCTTATAATTACCTGTAAGTTAGTGATATCTCTTGCTGGTTAACGGGTAATATCGAAACCGGATCACCATGTTGATGAATAGCGTTTTATGGCGGAGAAAAAACTAAGAAAAGTCGTCACAGCCAAAATTGGCATCAAACCGTTCAATGATCAAATTATAGAAATCGATAGTCTGCCGGAAAGCGAGCGCGATGAAAATCTGGTTGCGGCAGTTAAGAACAAATTTGGCGTTGAAACGGGTGATATCGTTGTGACCATGAACCAAAAAAATGTTATCATTAAATGGTATCCGCCAAAAACTGCCAGACAAGCTGAGCAATTTCACAACCAGGCGATTGCCTACGCCAAGAAAAAAGATTTTGAAAAAGCAATCGAAAGCTGGATGAATGCAATCAGTATCAATTCACAAGATCCGGACTATCATTATTTCCTTGGCGTAGCAAATTTCGAGTTGAAAAATTATGATGAAGCCTCGCGTTATCTTCAGCAAACCCTCAAGCTCTGTCCGCTATATCATCGAGCCAGCTTGATGTTGGGACTTATCCTGTATAAGAAACGCAAGTTCGATGTTGCGAAAAAATTCATTCAACGGAGTCTGCTATTCAATCCCAATAATGGCTATACCTACCTTGCCCTGGGGAATATATACAGTATCCTGAGGAATTACAAAAAAGGCATAGCCATGTATGAGCATACAATCAAGCTCATGCCCGAAGATCCGCGCCCTTACATGGGGCTGGCGAAGATTTATTCGCTCGAAGGCAACATCCAAAAAGCCAACGAATACTTCCGTCGGGTTATCGCACTCGACGGAAACGGAAAGGGAGCGTTGGCAAAGTATGCCAGACGCGCGGTTGTCACTGAAATGCCCGCGGAAAAAGAAGCGGTTTCATCGATCATAGTCGATTCCGATAAAAATCTGGAGGAGCTTTATTCGGTTGGCTATGCACACTATATCGCTGGCGATCATATCAGAGCGGAAGCATTCTATAAAAAATATCTTTCCATGAAAGCAGATGACGATTTTGTCTGGTTCGCACTGGGAGAAACCCAAATGCGGTCCGGAAAGTGTGATCAGGCGGTGGCATCTTTTAAAAAAGCAATTGATATTGATGCTAAGGGATTATATTACAAAGAACTGGCGATTGCGTTCGATTTGATTGAAAGCCCGGCTGATGTTCGCGCAGCAATCGAAAAAGCACTCAATCTCGGTAAAAAAGACCATATCATCTATGCACTTGGGGGCAAGAATCTTCTCGCAGAAGGAAAGCAAACAGAAGCTATTGAGATGCTTGACGAAGCTGTTAAGCTCAATAAAAATAATTTTCTGGCGCGGTATTATCTTGCGGTTGCGCTATCACGAAATGGTGAGATTGAAAGAGCTATCGAACAACTCGAAGAAATAAAGGCGACCAAAGTGAATACGCCCTTGAAAGAAAAAGCTGACGTCCTGCTCGATAAATTGCTGGGCAGCGGGATTGACTGAACAAGAAAAGCCTACCCTTCACCAGATCCCTCATTGCATCATACAATTCAAATCAATCCTTGAATAATTGTTCACTTTTTAAATCGGGTACACGGATTTTATGTACACAAGGCAAATCCGATGGCGTTTTGGAATTCGAATTCGGGATACGAATACTTGACAATTCCCCGAGATTCAAGGTTGCTGAAAGCGAATCTGACTGAACTTCAGGATGCGGTTGTTTCTCATCATCGCTGAATAATTGTGCCAGGTGTTTCAATTCAATCGACTCATTTGTAATCTTGTAGAGTGCATTCTGAGGCGTGCCCTGTGAGGTCGCTTTCAAGCTTTCGAGTGCACGTACATACGCCGGTTTGAATCCGGGATAGGTTATTGATTCGGCGGACTGAGAAAATGCCTGTTGAATTTCAGCAACATGAAATAATATAAGACAGCATACGAATAATGACGTTTTCATTGCCAGGCGGTTAATCATTCTGGCAACTATCCTGTTAAACATACGAATCTCCTTTCTACTAACGTAATTTTCACAATCATCGTAATATCCATTCGGACTCATTCATCTTCACAATCGGTCCAGTAAATGGGTTCGCAATCACATATATGAATCTGAGATTGCTTTTTCTGTTTATCCTGTCGCATCATTTTTATGATTGGTTTAATCGCAAAAGCCAATGCCAGTGCGACTAAAATGACTGGGATATACAAAAACTGGTAATCCATGATCAATGCCCCGGGAACTGTTTGCTCTTTGTTTTGACTGCTCAAAAGGCAAACGCGATGCCACATATTATACAGCAGAATTGACAGGCTCCAACTATAAGTAAATCAAATGGCTATATCGGATTTATCATGATGTGTATAATCGGAAAAAAAGCTGGGTGGATATGTAAAAAATACAGATATTAAAAGGGTTATATAGTAAAAGCTATATAATTAATTGATTTTAAACTAGATTGTACCAGTTCGATGGGAAGGGATGAAATGATGTAAAATTTACAGCTTTTGCCTTGTGTTTATTCCAAAGTATGATTATGGTTACAAATCTGTGAATTTTTTGGGGAGATATTGCAAATCCGGGAATCGCCTGGGATGATTCCACGCTGCGCTCAGCTTGACAGTCGATAATGATTCAGTTTATTATGCAACGTTTTCAAGCTGATGCCGAGAACTTTTGCAGCGCGGGTTTTATTTTGATTGACAAATTCGAGCGTGCGCAAAATATATTCCTTTTCGCACATCTCCATCGTTGTACCCAGTTGAAAGTTAATATAGCCCGTCTTCTGGTTTGTATTCACGATACGCGGCGGGAGGTCCGCCACATCGAGTTGGTCGCTTCTGGATAAAATCACAGCCCGTTCAATCACGTTTTTCAACTCTCTGACATTGCCGGGCCATGCGTAAGAATTTAGTATTTCCATGCATTTGGGAGCTATTCCCTTGATTTGTTTGTTGTTTTTTTCATTAAAAACATTCAAAAATTCAGTTGCCAGCAAAGGGATATCGCCCAGTCGTTCATGAAGCGGCGGCAGTTCGATTTCGACCACGCACAGGCGGTAATACAGGTCTTCACGCAGCGTTTTTTCACTGAGCGCCTGGCTCAGATTGCGGTTCGTGGCTGCGATGATTCGGACATCCACCGAAATTTCCTTTTTGCCCCCCAATCGGCGAAACCTGCGTTCTTCGAGCACCCTTAAAATTTTTGCTTGAGTCTCGAGCGACATTTCACCGAGTTCATCCAAAAACAGGGTTCCGTTATGCGCTAATTCGAAGCAGCCGGGCTTTTCTTTCAGCGCCCCGGTAAACGCACCAGCTTCATGCCCGAAAAGCTCATTCTCAAGAATTTCCCTGGGAAATGCTGCGCAATTAATCGCGATGAATGGTCCTGTGGAACGGCTGCTTTTTTTGTGAATTGCCCGCGCAACGAGTTCTTTGCCCGTGCCGCTTTCGCCGGTGATAATGACGTTCGCCGTGCTGTCTGCAACAGCGTCGATCATTCTATAGATTTCCAGCATCTGCGTGCTTTGCCCGATGAGCTCTTCGTAGCGCGTCAGGTTTCTGACGAGTTGCTCCAATTTGCGATTGGACATCACGAGCCGGTGATGTTCCAGCACCTTCGGTATGATGCTGCGCAACCGTGCAGGCTCGATAGGTTTGGTTAAATAATCGTAAGCACCGGCTTTCATCGCTTCAACCGCGCTGTTGATCGTGCCCTTGCCGGTGATGATGATGACCTCTGCGAAAATATTACGCGATTTCATTTCATTCAGCAATTGCAAGCCATCCAGCCCGGGCATCACCAGATCCGCAAGCACCAGATCGATTTGTTTGCTTTCAAGTTTTTTTATCGCTTGCAGCCCATTGCTTGCAGAATAGATCTGATAGCCCTCATTTTCAAGTATTGCGGTCAAACCCTCGATGATATAGGCTTCATCATCGACAATTAAAATTTTTTCCTTGCTTTTCGCCATTGGCTGATTCAAATCCTATTTTTCGAAAGTGATAATGAACGTTGTACCGCTGCCACTCCTGGATTGCACCCTCAATTTGCCGCCATTTCCTTCGATGTATTTTTTTGCCAACGGGATGCCCATCCCGACATGTCCCTGTTTGGTTGTGTAATAGTACTGCACGATATTTACGACTTCATCTTTTGTCAAACCCTCTCCGTCGTCCTGAATTTCAATTTGAAGCGTTGATCCTTTTTCCATTGCAAGTATATTCACCTGCGCTTTTGCGATTTCAACTGCATTTAAGATTAGATACACCAATGCGTTGCTGAGTTCTTGCGAATTGACATTCAGCGGGCGGTTTTTTTTTTCGACCTGAAAGGACAACTCGATTTTGCGCTCCTGTGCTGCCGGTATAACGAATTGCTTTATTGCCGCAAACACGCGGATTAAATCGGTTCGCTGCCTTTTTTGACCGCAAGGCTGCAAATAGTCGATCGCAGATTGAATGATCATTTCAAGGCGCTGCTGTTCGCGCTGAGTGATATCGATGTGTTTCAGCAGAGAATTCTTATCTTTTGACACCGCGTTTTCGATTTTTAGCCGCAATGCTTCCAGATTTAGACCGATTGAATGCAGCGGATTTTTTATTTTGTGCGCTACGCGTTCGATGAGGCGTAATAATTCTTTTTCAGATTGCATGAGAATCCTGTGGCTTGAAAATTATGAGTGAAAATTTTTGAATTCGTATTTGCTGCTTTCTAAAGTTAATCGACAGCTTTTCGCTTGTCACGATAGCATGGCTTCACTTCTAAAATGCCCTGATTTCGAAAGAAACGAAATCTAGCCGCGTGCACGCATGGCACAGGCTAAACCCATTTTTGAATTTTCCGGGCTATCTGCTCCAGGCTGAAAGGCTTCGAAATATAGTCATCGCATCCTGCCTGGAGCGCCTTGAATTGGTCTTCGTGCATCGCTTTGGCAGTCATCGCAATAATCGGGATTTTGGCTGAATCTTTCCTCGACTTGAGGATTTTGGTCGCCTGATAGCCATCCAATCCGGGCATCATAATATCCATCAATATTAGCGAGGGCTTCAATTCAACCGCTTTTTCCACGCCTTCGCGGCCATTGCTGGCGAATGAGATTCGGTAGCCACGCTCGCGCAAAAAGTAGCTCATCGCGTACTGGTTATCTTCGTTGTCATCCACCAGCAGAATATGTTTTTGTGCTGATGCCGAGTTTACCGACTTTCGAGATGGCGCCGGAACTGAGCCGGTTTTTTTCGCCGATACATCAGCTTTATTCATTTTTGAGCGCGCAGCACCTGCTGATCCGTCCATCGAGATCTCCGTTTTTCGCGAGATAGTACCGGGTGATTTTTTTTCTGAAATTGCCCCGAATTCATCAAGAGCAAAATGAATTTTTACAGTGTCATCAGATTCAGTTTGAGCCATTTGCTGTTCGCCAACAGCTTTCATCGGTAACTGCAATTTAACAATTGTGCCCTTATTAGGCTGGCTATCGATCTCAATCTTTCCTTCCAACAAGTCAACGATTTTCCTTGTAATCGATAGCCCCAATCCCGTGCCCTTTGCGTTGGTCAAAGCGACATTATCCAATTGTTGGTAATCGTTGAAGAGTGCGTGCATATTTTCCTTGGAGATTCCAACGCCTGTGTCGCGTATGATCAAGGACAAACTGGTGCTGCTCTTTTCCGGTTTTGCAGAAATGGTGATTTTGCCGCGTTCGGTGAATTTTACCGCGTTGCTCAGAAGATTAGTTAATATCTGGGATATTTTATCCGAATCGCTCAGGATATATTTCGGCAGACGCTTGCTGATTGATACCGCCAGCTTTAGTCCTTTGTTTTCGCATAAAGGGCGAATCATCTCGGTCGTTGCGTGCAGCAAATCGACAATCGAAAAACAATGGTAGTTGAGCTGCATCTTCCCGGCTTCAAATTTAGATAAATCCAGCAGATTATTGATCAGGTTCAGCAAATTTTTCCCGTTTCTCTCGATGATCGAAATTTGCTTCACTTGATCCGGATTCAGTTTTCCCGGAATTTCCTTGAGAAGAATTCGAGTGAGCGAAAGAATTGAATTGAGAGGTGTCCGCAGCTCGTGTGACATATCCGCCAGCAATTTGCTTTTCAATTCGCTAATGCGCTCCATTTCCCCGGCTTTGCCGCGCACCTGTTTGAATAGCCGGGCATTCTCGATGACGACGGCAGCTTTATTGGCAAAAATTTCGAGTAGCTGAACTTTGTCAATGTTGGGTTTTAATCCGTCGGCTGGCGATTGAACCGCGATGAAACCCAGCATTTTATTTTTGATTTTAATTGGAACCAGCAGCGTATCATCCGGATGCCACTGGTTTTCATTCCTTTTGATAAAAGACAATTTGCCTCGTAATCTCCCGGAAAGACTGAATTTGTGGATAGCATGGCTGACAAAATAGGAATTGCTGATTTTGTATTCATCATTCATCAGTGTCAGCACTTCCTTGAATGACATTTTGTTCTCCGCAGAAATTTCCTGGAATCGCTTTCCGCTGATCCCGACAGAGGCAACCACGCGGGAGTCCTTCGCCTCGAAGTTGCGCACGGAGATGATCACGATTTCCCAACCCAGGGCTTTAATGGCTTCGCTGATATTGCCGAGGATAATCTTCAGATCGAGGTTCAAAACGATATCTTCGCCAATCTCGATAATTTTCGCCATCTGCCTGACTTTCAAATCCAATTCCTTAGTGCGTTGCGCTACCAGGGATTCCAGGTTTTTGGTATGTTCCTGAATACGCTGCTGAAGTTGTTTTTTTTCGATAATGTCGCGACCGACATACATTGTGCCCACTGGCTTTCGATTGACATCGAACAGGTAGCGCACGTTCCAACTCAATTGGAGTTGCTGCCCATCTTTTGACTGCAAAGGACACTCATAATCACGCAATTCAAAATTGACCGAATCGCCATAATTTTTTTTGAGTTGCTTGACATCGGTGAAAAATTCCGGCAGTTTCTGACCGGTCAATTCCTCTGCCTGATAGCCCAGCATTTTCTGACCGTATTCATTTATGAATGTGCACCTGCCTTTGTCATCCATCACCAGCAGAATATCCAGCATGCCGCTGATGAGGGATTCATAATAATTCGTCGTTTGCTCGTATTCATCATTCTTTTTTTTCAGCGCCTCGGTTCGCTGCCGGATAATTTTTTCCAGGTTTTCCGAACGGACCACCAATCCTTTTTCAATTTCTTTCCAACGGCTCATTTCAATGACCACGTGACGGCTGCCGATGAAGTGCCTTTTTTTATCCAAAATCGGTGTACCCGACATGAGAACCTGTATGTGAGGGGCTTTATTGGAGCTGAATTCGATTTCTATTTGACTGGCAACGCCTTCGCGCCATTTTTCCTGCTCCAGTTGGAACTTGTCCAGATTGGCTTTATCGAATAAATTTGTATAGGAGAGCTGCTGCACAGCCTTGATGGGGAGTTTAAACATTTTTGAAAGTGACTGGTTGCAATAGATAATCGTACCGGTTGCGTCAAGCACGAAAATACCGGCTGAGATTTCATTCAGCAGATTGTGCAGGTCCTGAAATCTGTTTTCGGTTTCATGCAGTTCCTTTTCAAGTGAAACGCGGATTTGAGTTTCGGTTTCGATAAATCTAGAATGCTCATTGAAAATCATGAAGTAAAAACTCAGCAATCCCAAGGAATGCAGTCCGATTGAAATATCGGAAAACAGGTACAACTCATTATAATTGAAAATGGTGTACAAAATCGAAAATAAAAAGCATCCGGCAGCAGAAATGTACCAAAAATCGCTGAGATACTTTGTTCTCAAATACCGATCCGTAATGCGCGCTACAGTGAATGAATGAAAAACAGCAGTGGCAATTCGGAAAACCAACGGCACCGTTTCATGAAGTATGAATTCATTTGGTATGGCAGCAAGATAGCTGATACTGGCAATGATGAGGAAACTTATGATAAAAAAGGCGCTATATGAAAAAAACACTAAAAACCTGATTTGCTTTCGTTCGATAATTTTTTGATAAAAAATCGATGCGATGAAAAGGAGAAGGGCAAAAAAAGCATCGCGACTCAAACCGATTGTGATCAGAAAGGTCGATTTCGATGTGGCATTTAATGAAATCAATGTCGATGAAGCGAATAGCGTGATCGCATTGAAAATCGTTAGCGCAATAAATGCACAATTAAGGTATAAATAATCCCAGGTGCGTTTGATCGTAAAAATTTTCCCGCTGAAAAAAATCAGGATGAACGCGAAGATCGGGGGCAGGAAAAGGAATACCTGATGCTGCAACATCGATCCCTGGATGGATACAGGGAGAATGCCCGAAAGCACCAATCCCGATAGCATTGCGAGAAAGAAACTTATAAGCAGTATATTATGAAGTATTTTCATCGTTCAATCATACACTTTAACAAAAGCTGAAAACGACAAATTCAACCGTTGCATGAAATTTAATATATTGATTATCGAGTAATATAAAAGAATAAATAAAAATGTCAACTCATTTTCTGGTCTTCGAACTTTAACTAACACGAAAAATTAAGGTTAAGCCGGGGCATAAAAAAACCGCGTAAAAGATCACGCGGTTTTTGCTGTTATATACTGAGCTGCAAGTGGCTGGCACGGAAGCTACCTGCCAATCAAAATCAAATAGCCATCAAAACCGGGGGGCAAGACTCCAAGTCTGTCACGCTAATCGCGGTATTTTGCCTGACACAGCTAACCATCCGCTAAAACTCGACGTGTGCAGATGAATGCATCACACTGTAGGTCGTCGCCGCCGGGCTTTGCACGGACCGAGAATTTCCGCAAAAATGACCATTTCGCGCAGGCTTTGTTTATCCAGGCTGCTTTTAAACACGCCGGGAGGGGTCACGGCTTTAGGAGCTTCAGCTTTCGACTCCACTGGTTTATTCGAGATCGGCGAATACGCTGGCTGTGTTGATTTCGCCGGTTTCGTCTCGATTGGTTTTGGCTGGCGAATTTCTTTCTGTCGAGTCGTTTCAGTCCGGGTTTCCTCAAAAAGTTTGAAAAACTCCTCGAACGGTGTCGGCCCTTTTGGTGGTCTCGTTGCTTGCGGAGACGGGGGCGTCGACGTTTGTTGCGGACGCCCTGGCATCGGTCTCGGAGCCGGTCGTTGCTGCTTGCCGCCGGGTTTTGGTTCAGCGAGCTTTTTGATGATGGAAAAAATGATACCGATGATGACAATAATGATATAAATAAAATCTTCCATATTCGATCACCATTTTGGGAGATGGGTTAGATGATAACCCATTTCCCGTTTATGAATGAATTGCGGAACGGATTATTTTTATTGCACTTGAAGTTTTGTAATTGAAACATGTATCGGCTTATGCGCCTAACGCGCCCGCCAACAAATTTAAATAGATGAAATTTTTTTGAAAGTCACCTTAAAAAGGATTCGCGGGCGAATGGGCTGTTTTGAAATTCTGCAAATTACGGACAGAACAGACTGGATTCGTTTACCTGGTAAAATCCGCCGCAAAATATTTCCGAGCTTTATTCAAAGCAAATTGCGATCACTCGAAATACCAGATCGAGCGAATTCGTGCCTGCTTCGCTATGCCTCAGATATATGTTCTTCCGTGGTCTACAATACCCCGTGGCTTCCCAAACAGAAGTTTGGGAAGCTGTACCTGATGGATTACCCTGCTTCTGAGAACAGAATTTCGACTGCTGTTTCAATCCCGGTGAATCATGTTGTTGAATTTACTTCGTTGGTGGTTTTTCACCGCCGATAGTATCTCGCATTTTGGTATCCGCCTGGATATTGCGCAGGGAGTAATAATCCATCACACCCAGATTGCCGTCGCGAAAAGCCTGAGCCATGGCTTTGGGAATTTCGGCTTCCGCTTCAACAACTTTCGCTTGCATCTCCTGGGTGAGGGCTTTCATTTCCTGTTCCCGTGCGACAGCCATTACCCGGCGTTCCTCGGCTTTTGCCTGGGCAATTCGTTTATCCGCCTCAGCCTGATCGGTCTGCAGCTTAGCGCCGATGTTATCGCCAAGGTCTACATCTGCGATGTCAATCGAGAGAATTTCGAATGCTGTGCCCGAATCCAATCCTTTTTGGAGCACTGTTTTGGAGATAGAATCCGGATTTTCGAGAACTTGTTTGTGTGATTTGGCAGAGCCGATGGTTGTTACAATGCCTTCCCCGACACGAGCGATGATCGTTTCTTCTCCGGCGCCACCCACCAGGCGATCGATATTGGCACGAACGGTTACGCGAGAAGTCGCCCTGACCTGGATGCCATCCATTGCCACTGCCGTCACCAGCGGTGTTTCAATCACCTTGGGATTGACACTCAACTGAACGGCTTCCAAAACATTCCGTCCGGCGAGATCAATCGCGGTCGCTCTTTCGAATTTCAGATTAATATTTGCTTTATCGGCTGAAATCAGTGCATTGACCACGCGCTGGACATTACCGCCAGCCAGGTAATGTGCTTCGAGCTTGTTGATATCGACATCGATTCCGGCTTTGGTCGCGCTGATCATGGGGCGCACGATTGTCGCCGGAGGCACTTTGCGCAGGCGCATCCCAACCAGATCTCTGATAATGCGCACTTTTACCCCGGAAAAATAGGCGGTGATCCAGAGCCCGATTGGTACAAAATATGTAAAAACAGATAGAAAAATGATGAAAGCAAATATGATGATAATCGCACCAACAGTGAAGTCCATTGCAGCCTCCTTGTTTCGTATTTGAGAGCCGATTCTCTTCGAATGGGGAATCAGCCTGATGAATGCGGCAATTTATGTTTCCTTGACAACGATTCGATTGCCGTCGACCTGTACGATTTTAAGTCTTGTATTTTTTTCCAAAAATCCCCCTTCGGTGATCACGTCATATTTTTTGCCCTCGATCATCGCACTCCCCGAAGGGCGCAATACCGAAAGAGATACACCTTCTTTGCCCAGAAGCGTGCGTTCCGATGCATCCTGTGATTCGAAGCCTTCTTCGCGCACCTGTTTTGTCTCGAGCACAATGCGTTTCCAGGCATTTGTTTTTACCAGTATGCGCACGAATATGACAGAAAAAATGAGCGATCCGACGAGAATAATGTGCGCATATTCAATCGGAAGATTTTTATATGCCAGAATGATTCCGGCGACGATTAAAATGAACCCAATCACCCCGAAGATGTTGAATCCCGGTACGAGAAAAATTTCCATCAGGATTAATAGAAAGCCAAACACGATTAATCCGACAGATAAAATCCAGATTGACATGTTTTTTTATCCTTTCGAAAAAAAACGGCATATTAAAAGATAGAAGGATCAATCAACCCGTTTTTGTGACGACGATTCGGTTACCTTCGACTTCGATAATTTTCACCGGTTCGCAGGGCCCGATAAAATCACCCTCGGTAACCACATTTAATCGCTGATCATCGAAAGAGGCGATTCCGGAGGGGCGCAGCGTGCTCACCGTCACGCCGGTTTTGCCCAGAAGAACATCCTGTTCCGGCGGACTGGCGCGAAATCCCTCGATATTTTTTTGTTCGCTTTTCAGGATGAGGCGATTCCAGATGGCAGTTTTAGGCGCGAATTTAATAATCGGTATCGATAAAACAATTGTCAGCGCCAGCGCAATCGCAACTGTCGAAATCGCTTCGGTCAAATCCGGCAGCGTGACGGTTGGCAAATGCCCTAAAAGGCTCATAATCATGCTGGCAATAATCGCAATAATTCCCAGCAGACCCAACATCCCGAAGCCTGGAGTGAAAAATATTTCAATCACCAATAGCACCGCGCCGATCAGGAAAATGATAATTTCGACCATATTGGCTAAATTCACCAAGTAATGGCTCCCGAAAAAGAGCGCCAGGGCGATTAAGCCAATCGTGCCGCCGACACCCCAGCCCTGTGTCATAACCTCGTAAACCAGGCCCAGCATACCCACCGTCATCAATAATGAGCTTACAATCGGGTGAGTGAGGAAGCGGACGAAATTTTCGGACCAACTCGCTTTCGGATTGACAATCCGGGCTTCCGGCAAATCGATGACTTCCAGGACGCCGGGCATTCCCTCAGCAATAAAATCGATGAATTTTAGTTTATGTGCCTCTTCGGCGGTTAGCGTCAGCAGTTTCCCTTCTTCGATGATGCCCGGTATTTCAACATCCTCATCCACCATGGCTTCGGCGATATCCGGTCGGCGTCCGTTACGTTCGGCAATTGATCGCATGATGCCCCGCATATAAGAGACGATTTTCTCAGAGCCTTTGGTGCCTTGAAGGTCAACAGGGGTTGCTGCACCAATTGAACTGCCCGGCGCCATCACGATGGTTTTGCATGAAATTGAGATGAGTGCGCCGGCTGAGGCGGCTTCCCGGTTGACGAATGCGACCGTCGGGATTTTGGTATCGAATATGGCATCGCGGATTTCGATAGCGGCATCGACACGACCGCCCGGGGTGTTGATATCGAAAATAATAGCGGCTGCGGAATCAATTTCAGCTTCATGGATGGCGCGCTCAATGAATGGCGCCAATCCCATGTCGATTACGCCTTCGATGTTGATTACATAGACCAGGGAATCTCCTGCCGCAAACAACCCGGCAGAAAGCACCAATACCGCCGCAAGCAAAAAAAATAGATTGATTATGAAGCGGTTGGGGACGGAATTGAATTTAATCATAGACTATCAGGTATATTTAAAATTTAACGATTTGATTGAAGTCTGGCGTAATTCATTTTGAATGCAGACTTCGAACTTGCTGTATGTTTTTTGCACGATTCT
>JAFGMA010000242.1 GCA_016927835.1 Candidatus Zhuqueibacterota bacterium
GATCTGTCATTGCGAGGAGCGTTTTTTGCGACGAAGCAATCTCAGCCGTTTTATTAGGGGATTGCTTCGGCAAAAAACGCCTCGCAAAGACAATTTTTCGAGTTTTCGGACGGACACTAATTAGTACTTGTCGGTTTCTGTCATTCCCGCATGTTTTTATCGGGGAAGCATTCGGGCATGACAGAACGGCTTTCGCCTTTTTTGTTTTTTTATTGATAGTCAAAAAACACTACTTTTTGGACAGGCACAAAGTAACACACTGATGCCTTGGAGTGAAAGCCCTTTATGGATTTCACGACTTGCATCGCATAAAGGCGATGCACTCCGAAATATTTATCCGCCTGTTAGAAGTATGAATATGTAATCCCTCAGCGATGGAACGGGAAATAACCTTTCAAAGGTTTAGAACCTTTGAAAGGCTAAACTAAAAAATTATGGAGTGAATTGACTGCGTCAATTCTGCATCGACGCAGACGATGCACTCCGTAAGGAATTTTGAATTGAGCAAACAGGCGTCTTCCGGCGCAGGAGATCGATGCAGGTGTTTGTCAGCAAGCTCCGGTTCCCGGGCAAAATTCGGGAACCGGAGTGCTAAACCGTAAATTATCAAACATCAACGAAACCGTGTTGCTTTTTCCAGGTGAATCCCTCACGTTGAATTTTCACGGTTTTGATCTCATGCGCACCCAGCGATAGTTTGAATCGATTTCCGCTGCAAGGTATCGCCATACCCTCAAGTTCCTGCTCCAATAAATTTGTTTCGACTGCGTTGACGATATTGATGGCAAATTCAAATTCCGTTTCCACCGCGGTTCCGTGTGTCTCATAGCAGCGTAAAATCAGCGCATCGCCCTCTTCGGCTTTTTTGAGGGCAGTGATGATCACATTTTCTGCGGAGCACCTGACGTAGGCGATTTCAGGCGGCAGTTTGCCTTCATGCGCGTCGGTGATCATCGGCATCAGCGGCTGGTTTAGCTCGTATCCGCTGCGAAGCGTGAGAGCAGTTTTCCAGTCATTGAAATGCGGGACAAGTGAATAGGTGAAATGGTGCACGCCCTTATCCGGAATGGGATCAGGTTCGTACGAGCAGCGAAGGAGGGACAATCGCATCACATTTTCATTCACATCGCACCCATATTTGCAGTCATTCAACAGACTGATCCCATACCCGGAATCGCTCACGTCCATCCATTTCTGTGTCGGATACTCATGTCCGCTGGCTTCCCGCGCAATCGTGCCAAATGGTATTTCGAAAGTTGCAGTCGATTCGCGGGATAGATTCAGCGGAAAGGCAACTTTCAACATTTTACTGCCAGTCTGCCGGGTACCGATTTCCTGCCAGTCGACCGTGCACGGAAAATCGATCCGGCGCAGATTATGATACACTGCCATGCGTTGCACGAATTCTGATTTTCCATCCCGGTGAACGACTTGCAGCAGCGCGCGAACCGGACCCCGCTCCAGTACTTCAATCCTGACTGGCTTCAACATGTCCCGGGTTTCAAGAATTTCGCCAATAGTCCATGCCGACATTTCACCGGCTTTCTCTTTCAGCAGTTGAAATCGATTGCCGAATGAGCCAGGTTCGATGAGTTCCTTCCGGGTTTCCTTCAGCATTAAATTTGTCATGCAACCGGAAGCAGCGTCGAATTTCATTTTGTAATACGCTGATTCAAACGTCAACTCATCCGAAACCTTGAGTTCGGTATCGTAAACCGGCTGTTCGCTTATTTTGCGCCAGCCGTACGTTTTGTAGCCCATTGCCGGGACAGCCGTGGCGACGAAGATAACTTCCGCATCGTTCGGAGTCCGGCTGACGATCTGGGAAGGTATCGCTTCATCTTGTTCATTCACAACCTCGACCCACTCGCCGGGGAACAGCGGCAGTTGCATTTTGACGATATCGTCGCGATTCCAGTTGCTGGGATTGAAAACCACCAGGGGATTCGCCGTTGCAAAATCTGCTGTATGGATCTGGCTCGCGAGTGTTGTCAGGCACTCGCGCAGCGCAGCCTTGCCGGCTTCGATTACACCGTCGGTTATGGGGAGCAATTCCTGGGCAGCAGGGTGAATGCCCGAGCCCGGCAAAATATCATGGAAATGATTGAAACAGGTGCGTTCCCAGCCTTCGTTGAGGATATACGTGGGATACGCCACTTCAAACGGCAGCGCCATGACCGAAAACAGCTCCAGCACGGCAAACGTGTTTTCGCAAATCCGGTTGCGCAGCTTAATATCGGCATGCGTGGTGTAACAGCCTTCGAAAATAAATTGCAACTCATCATTGACAACGGGCAGATCTTGATAATTCGCTTCGATGGTTTCGAAATAGTTCCGAACGGTATTGAATTTCAATGTGGGCAGCGAAGGATTTTTCTGCAGCTCAAGTGCCCGGGCAATGTCGCGTATCGTCGGACCACCGCCATGATCGCCCACGCCATAGCTGTGCAGGAAATCTTTTACGCCCTGTTTTTCGAACAAATTGATGGCTTCGTAGGGGGTATCCGGCGTAATTGAGCCGTTGTAGTTGGGTGTTGTCGCTGCGAGGACACGCGACCCATCGGGTCCTTGCCACCAATACACCATCGGACTTGCTTTGGGGCAGCGCATGTGATAGTAATATTTCACCCCGGCTTTTTGAAGGATTTGAGGCATGGTCCACACATGACCGAACAGGTCGGGCTGCCAGCACACCACGGATTCGATGCCGAAATGCTTTTTCGTATAGCGTTTCGCCAGCAAAAATTGACGCACCAGGGCTTCATTCGACGCCATATTCTCGTCCCCCTCAACCCACATCGCAGCGGTAACTTCCCATTGCCCTTTATTGATAAAATACTTGATCCGCTCAAATAAATCGGGACGGGTTTTTTGGACCGCTTTATATACAGAACCCTGACTTTGCGAAAATCTGAAAAACGGATATTGCTCCATCAGTCGCGACATCGTATCGAAATCGCGCTGGCACACGGCAACGGTTTCATCCCAGACCCAGAGCCAATTCATATCAATATGCGCGTGCCCGATGAGATGCGTCGTAAATGCCCGCACTTCTTTCAATATCGGTTCAAGAATGGATATAACGCGCTTTTTGGATTGCATATATGTTTCCAGTTCGTGTTGTTTATAGGCTTCGATATCCAGTTCAGATTTGGCGCGCTGAATCAATGGTTGCCATTCGGCTTTTTTATCGGGGAAAAATCCAAGTAATTTTTCAGCCAATTTTATTTCCGCCGATAGCTTGTACGGATCGATATTCTCGACCTTCACTTTCCAGAATTCATCCCATTCAATCGCCTTGATCACATCATTTTTGAAGCCGGTTCTCATCTTTTGTTCGAGGCAATGCGGTTCGCCCGCCTGATAAAACGCCTGCCTGACAGCACCATTTCTGACAATGGCAATATTTTTGAATGCAGCCATATACGTACCTTCAAGATGCCCGACAAAGGCGATCTCTACACTTTGAACAGTTTCTCCGGCAAGCTTCGAAAGGTCGAGTGTTCGGTGAAACCAGGTATCTTTGGCATCATACAAATAGATGATTGGGTGCGCGCCGTTGCCCAATTGATCCGTGATACCGGAATCGCGCATGCAGCGCCCCGATTTGAAGTGAATATCCACACCGCTCTGGATTAATGGTGAATTGATATCGATGAAAATATCATACTCCAGAGCATCACCTTCCCGGATGGTAATTTCATCTTTGGCGATGGACCAATAGCTGTATCCCAGGGCATGACCTTCCCCTTCGGATTTGAAAAACAGCACGTCAGGTTTCGTTGTTTTTGCCATTGTGAGCTATCCTCATAGATTAAGTAAATTTGGAGCAGCAGTTGGTTTATACATTTTAGTAAAACCCGGATTTAGCGGTTCAACGTTCAAGGTTCCGGGTTGATAAGCCTTAACGTATAAAATTTAACAGCGTTATGCCTTGTTGGAGATTTTTACCCAATTGATGAAGCTCAATCTCATAATATTGGGGGAGGTTGAAATAGAAATATCAATAGCTTGTAACCGTTGAACCGGGAACACTGAATCTGAAACCGCTCAGTTTAGGTAATACTTAATTTTCCAAATTGAGATTGAATTATAGGTTTAAATTCCAAATTATTTAAAAAAATTATGTGCATCGACGCAGACGATGCACTCCAAAGGATCATGAAATTACGCGTGTTTACATATTTTCATTTTCCGCCGCCTTTCAGTGCGCCCACTTTTTCGAGCAATTGAAATTCCTGTTCAAAATTGGGAGTGAAAACACCTTTGCCAAGATTTTTCCTGATATCCCTGATTTTCCAGAACCTGCCCTCCTGAATTTCCTTTACAGGCAGCACAAACGGTCCGTTATGAAATCCCTGGTAGGCGAATACCAATTCGCTTTCGACCTGGTTCTTCATGATGTATGTGAACAGCGGCTGATGAGGCATTTTTGAGATACCAAGTTCTTCCCGCATCTCGCGCAGCAATGCATCTTCAATTTTTTCGCCGGAGAAAACATGTCCGCCCACCGATGTGTCCCATAAATCCGGGGCGATTTGTTTGTCTTTCGCCCGCTTTTGGAGCCATAAATCCCGCTGCGAATTGAATACGTGCAAATGAACCACTGGGTGCAGCAGATTCGGATTGCCATGGCATATTGTGCGCGGTGCTTTTCCGGTAACTTTTCCTTCGGGCGTGACAATGTCGAACCATTCGTCATCGGCGTATTGTTTCATGAACCGGCGTTGCTCGAGTTTTCCCTTAATGAATTGAATCCCGAAAATCGCCCCGATTAAAATATAGAACAATCCCCCGCTGACAAAAGCCCATAGTTCCTTGCGTTCGGTGTAATGCGCGCCTTCGGGCGATCCCACATACAATGCAGCCAGAACGATCAAGCCCACATGCAGCAACATCAGCCAGAACATTCCCACCAGCATGCGGCGCATCATATAAATTTGCTGATCCCCCAATTCCATGCCCTTCATGTAGCGCCGGGACATGTTGATTAAAATCGGGTTATCGGTGAAAATGGTAACGCCGATTAAAATAACGAAAATGCTCTCGATGATGGCGGGTTTAATCAGGATAAATACCGGATCATTCAGGGAAACCGAAACCAAACCCAGGCTGGCAATGAGCCCGATATCGAGCAAGATGAAGGCATCGAAGCGTCTTTCGCGGATGTATGTGACGGTTAATTCAATAATGCCGACCGCCAGTGCGATTGCCAGGCTGATGGTTAATTCAAACAGCTCATCGGCGATGATAAAAATGAGCAGCGGCAAAAAACCGAGCGTGAAATTTTTGATAAGCGTTTTTCGATCCATGATTCCAATTTGGCAATAAGTGTGTTGGTTTTTGATTACATCGGAATTTGAAAACTAACCATATAAAAAATAAAACCTTGCTTTTTACAGATGAAGCGGATAAAACACATCCGGATGCAACTACTGATCAGTGAAATTCGAGAAGCAACATTCTTATTCGCCATCTGCACACGATTTCACGTAATCAGACCAGCGCTGTAAATTCTCCCTTTGCGTAAGATGGCTGTTCCGGAAACGATCTCCGGGCTTGATGCCGCAAATATCCATGCGCAACCGGTTGACCTTCAGGCACGCATAAACCGTCGGAAACGAGCGCGCGAGCTTCAATTCGATTTCGGGCGATGCGACCGCCAATTTTCTGCGCTGGGCTTCCTCGAAGCATGCGATTAGCCCACCCTGCGGAATCGATCTCTTCAAAAATAGCTCAGGGTGCTCGCGAAACCACGTCCACAGCAGGGCTTCATAGGCTTCCAGTTCGTGAATCGCAGCTTGCGCCGGCGCTGAGGTTAAATCCGAAAACGGTTCTTCCAACTGATCCCACAAATTCAACACTTGCGAGCCGGTGATATACTGCTCCGCAAAAGCTTGCATAGCCTCGCGCCCGGCGGGAAGCCGATTCAAGCTGGCAATCAAATCAAATTCATCCCCTTTTTCGGTTTCACGCAGCCAATTGATAATCGCCGATTCAAAGCTTTGAGTTCGCCCGGCGGTAAACAATGGCTCCATCGCGAAAATTACCAGCGGAGCTTGCGTATAATGCAGAAATTCAATACGCCCATCCAGTTGAATGTCGGATTCACTCATTGGAACGATGGCAAACAGTTCAGGATCTTTCAAATGAAAATACAGGTATCTTCGGTAGCACGCTTTGAAATGGTGCCCCGGAGCAGTGATGAAATTTTGAGCCAATTTCTCAGGCAAGTAGGCAGGCGCGGTGATCTCAAAATAGCACGCTAATCCTTCGAGAAACCAGAGATTGGGAGGCATGTATAATTCCTGTATATGAATGGTTCGATCGAAAAATGCATGGAACAGCCGATGAGACAGCAATTGCCAGTCGCGAAGGGAATCGGGAGCAATGGTGAATCCCATGCTTTGTGCGCCAACGCCGCCCATTATTTTTTCGCCTGCTTCGGTTGCCGGCAGCACCAGCAGGCTGTATGGCAGCGATTGAACGCTGAATGATCTGCAAAAATAATTAAAAATACGAGACGCGCCGTCCGACATGTTTTGTTTGACGCCCCTCTCAAAACTTTTGTCGGTGAAATATATTTGAAAATCATGGTCCCCTGCCCATTTGTGCAGCTTTCCGAAGGCATAGCAACTTTTCATCATCGCATACATCGCCAGCCAACTGTCATTATTTGATCGGAGGATTGCGGAGCCGGGAGATGGTATTTCGGCATCAGCGGACAGGAAACACTTCCACGAGGCGGGATAATCGAAACGGAGCGCAATGGATTCGGCGCGTCCGGATACAGGAATCAGCAGTACATTTTCTCCCGCAAAGACAACCAGCGTTTCATTGCGATATCCCTGGTGTCCATGTTTGTGCAGATAGCCAATTTCAGGCTCATAAGTCAGCGTTATTCGGCGACTGCTTTCATCCACCGGACCGATGATGACGAATCCGGATTCGATTCGATAAGCTATGTTACGATTGCGCTCATCCAGCACGAATCTTATTTTCAGGGGCATTTTGCCTTTGAAAAGAGTTAGCCTTCCGCCTTCATCCGGTTCAAATTTTGTGATTTTCATCGTAACTGTTAAAGCTTTTTGAGCAGAAGAGGGGATGAGGATCGTATACCTCAGAGCGGGAAATTCACCTTGAGAGTTCTTCATAGCGTGCGCCGAGAGCGTCAAAAATAGTGCGGCAACTAGAATCGGAATTCCTTTTCTACGAATTAGACAGGATATCATCATCAATTGGCAACCGTTATTTCCGGATGTGAAGATACGTTAAGGATGTGGGATAAAATAATTACCCATTAAAATTTCTTAAGTTGCTATTTATCAATATAATTCTTAAGCAAAATGTTCAAGTTATTTAATCCCACCTCCTAAAGGCGCGCGTTTCCGCAGATTCGGATATCACACCTCATCAGCGTCAATCGCGCAGCTTTGACAATTCGTACACCGCAGCATCGGACTATACATAATCATTGCAGTCGCTGTGTTTACTTGTTTTACCTATCAGGAAATCGCGACAATTTTATTGCATGAATCTACAAAAATTCTGGTTAACAAGCAAGTACTAAAATGGCGTAGATGTAAATCCTCAGTCTGAGGGTTTCACAGCTTGTAGTAATTTTAGCTTGACATTTGAAATTTTTATCCATATATTTGCATCAAAATAATGAGTCTTTATAGTGTTCGAAGAATCAAATGCGATAAGGTATTGCCGGTAAAAACAGATGCAATCTGGCTTTCCGTTATCAATTAAACTCTTTCAAAAACCTACCAAACTCCATTTTCATAAGTGATTATATCGCCTGGTTTCAAATGAAAAGTAGCCTAATTCTGTCGGGTAGCCTGAAACAATGCCTTTCCGTGCAGTTGTAAATATCAAGTCTACGCACCGTTGTTGCCATGCGGCGTTTCACCAGATATAGAATGCATTTTGCCGGAATTGTGAAATAATTATGGTCAGAAAGATTCCAATCCTTGCATACTATCTGCGAAGCCATGTATTTATATAGAATAGTCTCGCTTCACTAAATCCGTACCCGGAAATACTACATTTTGTTGGGAGAGGTTATGAAAAATGTATGTCTCGTCGGTATAGGAGGTTATGCGGCGAAGCATTTAAAAATTTTGCAAATGCTTGAAAAGGAAAAAGCTGTCAACCTCCATTCTATAGTTGTACGAGATCGTAATAAATATGCGAAACAGGTTGATGAATTGGATAGTTCAGGTGTTATCATCTATCCAGCATATCAAAAAATGCTCACCTATGGTCAGGACAAAATTGACATCATTGCGTTGCCAATCGCCCTGATGGATTTGGCACCGTACGCGATTCAGGCGCTCGAAAACGGCTACGATGTCATTTTGGAGAAACCAGGCGCTGTCACCATTCAGGATGCGGATAAACTAATCCAGGCGGAAAAAGCTTCGGACAGGTATCTGGCAATTGCGTATCAATTTACATATAGCTCCTCCATTTCGCTTATTTTAAATACCATTGAAAGCGGCGATTTCGGCAAGGTAAACCGCATTAAAGTACTCATCGGCTGGCCCCGCGGATGGGATTATTATCGAAATAAAAATTGGCTCGGGAAGTTGAAAATCGAAAATCGTTGGGTTTTAGATGGTCCGCTCTCAAATGCTACCTCGCATTTTTTGAATAACGCTCTGATGATCCTGCACGCCAAAAATCATGACACCGCAATCAAGCACGTGACAGCGGAATTGTATCGCGCAAATGACATTGATAGCTACGATACCTGCTGTTTGAAAGCCGCCATGACTGATGGCGCTGAGCTGTTATTTGTTTCAACGCATGCCATAAATAAAAGAATTGATCCGGTTATGGAGATTGACACAGAAAAAGCACTTATCAGTTGGAATTTTATTGAAGAGAAAACGGTTATCAGGTATAAAGGCAGAAATAAAAAGATATTCAAAGAGCGGAATACCGAGGAAAAATATCAAAATATTTTCAGGGATATGGTGACGGTATCATCGATGAGAACGCGTCGCCCGAAAGCAACCATGGAACTGAGTCGTCCCCAGGTGCTGGTTTCCAATCTGGCGTTTGAGTCGGCTGAAGGGATTCTTACACTTCCCGAAGAATACCTGAAAACCACCACCGATAAATACGGCAAAAAGACGATCATCAAAGATATGGAAACTATTATAACCCGGGCGTATGACGAAAACAAGCTGTTTTCGGAAATTGAGTTGTCATGGGCAGCCGGAACGAAAAAAGTTGCAGCAAAAGGATATGCTAATTTTCCGAAAAGCAGAATACTGAAAAAATATCTTGACGAAACAGCGTCAGACGCTTAACTTAAAATTTTCAAAATTGCAGACCTTCCAGAGGAAAACCGAGGACATTCATTCATGTACAAATTATGTATTATCGGGGCATCCGGGCATTGGGGATACGTGGTTGACAGCCTTGAAAACCTGCCGGATGTTCATTTTTCCGCTTATGCACCGGCGTATGCCGACGAAAATGTGAATCCCTTCGCCGCGATGTCATTTTTTGATCGCAAGCCTCGCGAATATGCCAAATATGAACAGATGCTGGATGATGAGCAGCCGGACATCGTTGTTGTCAATCCGCGCTACGATCAAATCGCACCGATTTCGCTGGAAGCCACCCGTCGCGGGTGCCATGTCATAGCCGAAAAGCCGCTGGCATTCGATCTGAACACGCTGAAACAACTAAAAAATGCAGTCGATCTTGCCGGCACGCGTCTCACCATTATGTTCGGCATTCGCTATCAATCGGCATTTTATACGGCGAAAAAGGTGATGCAGGGGGGATTGATCGGTGATCCGGCGCTGTTGTATGGGCAAAAATCCTATCGCTGGGGAGCCAACCGACCCGAATGGTACAAACACCGAAAAACGTATGGCAGCACCATCAATTGGGTGGGAATTCACGCACTGGATTGGGCGCGTTGGATTTCAGGTTTGGAATATACCGAAATTTTCGGTTACCACTCCACACAGGTGCATTCCGATTACCCGGACTGCCAGGACAACGTTGGTCTGGTGGCAAAATGCTCAAATGGTGGTACGGCTGTCTTCAATTTCGACTACCTGCGACCGGCATTGGCAGAATCGCACGGAGACGACCGCTTGCGGATCGCCGGGTCAAAGGGTGTGTTGGAAGTGATCGGCAATGAGAACCGGTTGCATGTCATTGACGAATCAGGTGATCATCAAAACTGGCAACTCGAAACGCCGCTTCCGTATTTTGTCGATTTTATGCGAGAAATAAAAGGTGAGGGCAAATCAATTCTCTCCCAGGAGGATGCCTTCAAAGTGACCGAAATTGCCATCAAAGCCACTCAGGCGGCTGATTCCGGGAAAGCTGTAAAGCTTTAATCTCATCCTGCTATTTTTGCTGAAAATATCGCCGCTAATGAATTCGGGCGTCCTTCCTGTTTTTTTCTGCAAATGGTATTCTTCTCATCCCCTTGGCAAAATATTTTAATAGCGGAATTTCCAAATTAAGATTGAAATAAAAAATCAATTTCTAAATCAAGTTAAATATATGAGTGAATTGACTGCGTCAATTCAGTGCATCGACGCAGACGATGCACTCCAATAATTGAGCATGAATTAACATATTCTTATTAGGGATTCAGGTAATATTTTAATCCCGCTGCTGATCATAGAATGCATCATCTTCACTAAAGTATCCACCTGCCATTTCCCTTTATTCACCCAGCCGCCGCCAAATAAAAATTCCCCATAAAAAAACGTCTTGAACGCTTCCATAGTGGTTGCATTCAAGACGTTTTCATTAAATGTGTCTGGCAGCGCCGATTTGGAGAATCATTTATCGGCGACTTATCCGTTCAAAACGCATTGGTGCGATTTGAATTAGAATGCTCCCGACAGGGAGACACGCATCACGGATCCTAAAATACTGCCAAAATCGCTGTATGCCAGATCTACGCGCCCTGAGAAGGCTTCGGTGTTCAGGTTGAAACCCGCACCGGCGCAAATACCACCTACACCATCCTGAGCACGTTGTGCCGCCCAACCGCCTCGCAATGAGATCATATTCATCAACGTGTATTCCAGACCAAGATTGAGGAATTCGGGACGGTCTGACGGATCGACACCCTCGATTGCCAGAAGAGCGCTGTGGTTCTCTCCGGGTGAATAGGGCAACAACTGGAACAAGTCCGCGGATATACCGATTTTGTACGTTTGCGGGATCATGAATTCTTCATTTTCAAAAAGCTGTTGCTGTGCATAATTTCTAATCGACATCGACAGCACAATGCTTCGAATCCCGGTATCGTAAGTCGTTCCAAAATCAAATGCAAGGTCATCAATTTTGTTTTCTTTCGGGTTGCCCTTGTTTTCCACTACATCCGCGACAAAGGTTTGGTTTTGACCGAGTTGTTGTTTGACGTACTTGATATTTCCGCCGATTGAAAACCTATCGGTCATCCGAATACCATAGCCGACACCGAGTGCCAGCCCGGAAACATCCCCGACATCGATATCTGCATAGCCTTTCGGATCAGTATCAGAAATGGCGGTACCATTGAAGGTTCCGTAATCCATCAACTGACCATGAAGTGCTACAACACCATATTTATCCAGATTCCAGGACACGGCTAAATGGGATACGCTCATATCCGCAATCCAACTGGTATAGTTGAAATAAAACGAGCGTTTCTCCACCGTAGCAAGACCTGCCGGATTATAGAACACGCTGGACAGATCGTTTTTAACAAACGTAAAAACATCTGCCATACCGGCTGCCCGCGCGCTACCACCTATAGCGAGAAAGGACATACCCGCCTGTCCCAGCTTTTTCATTTTGGCTTCTGCTGGTAACGAAGCCAAAAGAATGATTATTAAGAATGTTACGAAACAGATTTTTTTCATGAGTATTGCCTCCATTTTGAACTTTGAAGGAAAATAGACGGCATAAAGTACTTTGCGATCTACCTGGATTACCTGATAATGATAAATTTATCATAATGTGTACCTAAGTCGCTTTCGACAGTATAAATGTAAACATCGCTTACAATATACTGGTTGAACTCGGTTCGCAGGTCCCACTTTTCTTTACCACTACCATCGTTATGCTCGATTTTATGAACCAAATCGCCGTTGGTTGTAAAAATCTTAATCGTGCATGTGCCTGGTAATCCCGTAAAGGTGATCGTGTCCACTTCGCCTGGTAAATTTTTACCAGCAGCGCTATAGGGATTTGGAACCACTCTGATAGCATCCATCTTTGCAGCCTGCGTGATCGGTGCAGTAGCCGGGGTAACCCCATTCGGTGCCCACCCGGTCCAGCAGTAATACTTGCTGCTTTCCAGAGAAACGCCGGGATCTTCCCAGTTCTGTGAGCCATCATCGTAGGCAACAACATAATAGAAGTACTGATAAATCTCGTTGACATCGGTATCATAGCATTCGTTGGCTGTTCCGTCATAGATTTTACGGTACGTGCTGTCTCGCGCACCAACAGCCCTGTAAACTCGATAACCCTTGAAGTCCTTGACACCGGTATCAAAATCTTCATCGTTCCGCGATTCATCCGACCATTCGATTTTGATCTTCGGACCTTCCGCGGCTACCCACAAATTGGCAGGAGGACGCGGGGCATCGGGAACATCGTATTTTTCCCTGCCACCGGCTTTGGAGCCATTCACGTTCCAGTCGGCAGCTTTCAAGGCTTTAATCACCGAATCCCGACCGGTTTTTACCAATGTCTCTACCTGCGACATAACCGCATCGCTATACTGCGAATCCCAGGCTTTTTTACCCCATTCCCGACACAACTCCTTATTGATGCCACCGGCAGCGATGACATAGGAAATATTGATGGATTCACCGAAATCCATGTCATAGGGTCCGAAGCAGGTGTAACCGCTGGGAATCGTAATAGCAGGATCAATTTGTCGATGAGGCGTATCCAGGGGCTCCCAATGTCTTCCTGCTACAAACTGCGCATCGTATTGCTCCTGATATGTTTTGACAACGCGACCGAGATCATAATCTCGTTCCTGACGGATTACGGTGCTGTTCGGCTGGGCATTGTCATTGACCTTTTCTTTGGTGGACTTGTCGGCATAGAGCGCGCCCATCGCAATCCAGGCGGGCGACAGGATTTCTACCCATCGTTCGTCTTTGCTGGGATCGCCCCAATCGTTCACACCGCCTTCAAGGTCGCCATCATAGAACAGGTAAAAGCGGCGATCATTGCCCTCATCGGAGAACGGAGCGATGAATTCACCCCATTCATCATTCGCCCCAAACGAGTAGTCTCGACCGGCGCGGGAATTCCACGGATTTACCGTCCATCCCCACCAGAAATCGTTTATTTTTTGACCTTGCAGAACTGACGGAAATGTGTAGGGCCAAATTTTGGGCGTATCGCCAGGCAAGCCAAAAACTTTGCCATTGTTGGTCAATTTGATATCGTAGATAATGTAATCCTGGTGCTTCGGATTACTATAGCCATACGTCCATCGTTCGAACTCAACGCCCATGGTGTAACGCCACACGGATTTGATCCCGCGCTCTGCAACCAGGTTGGGATCGACAGCCGTATTGGCATCATGCTGGAAATCAGCCTGATGAGCAGCCAAAAAATTATCGCCGCCATCCGGTGTAATATTGAGACCATTAACGAATACATTCGGCTGTGGCCAGCGCTGATAAAAAATCTGGGTTACACATAAAAGAGCGGTTTGATTGGATTGATTTTTCCAATAGGGAAGATAATCATAATCATAAGTACGGTACATACCGGATGTCCAGTACGGGAACACGGTACCATCAGGGGCTGTCCAATTTTTGCAGCCGGCGATTGATCCGGTCTTTCTTACATTGCCACCCCACATTTCCCGGATGCTAGAGTAATTTCCGGTTAAATATCCACCGGGCCAGGCGTATTGACCGGACCAGCCTTCAGCGCCATCGTATTCGCAATTTGCCCATAACCGACCAATTCTCATGAAATGCATGCCGGTATTCGCATCAGCCATTTCTACGAGAAAAGCTGTCAACAAGAGGCAAATGCTTGCGATAGTTACTAAACGTTTCATATCTGATTCCTCTTTTTTAATTAGTAACCAACTTACCTTTTTGAATTCTCATACGACTAACATCAGAATTCAAGTTTCACGCCCAACAGGATAGAACGGGGATTGTAGAACAAGCAGAAATCTTTTGCCGGGGCAATCGGAGCCCTGTTATTTCCGGCTTTATCGACCCAGTTATTGATGAAGATATTGTTGCCTTTTTCATCTTCCCATTCACCGATCTTTTTGCCAAAACCGTTATCCCCATCTACATACTGATTGTAGTAGATGTCCTGTTCAGCGCTGTTAAGTACACCGACATTCAGGAATTTGGAATTCAAGACATTATTGATGTCCATATAAACGCGTACCCGCAGATTGCCAACAACATCGAACGATTTATTCAGCCGCAACGTGGTCATATAGTTGTTGACATAGTAGTAAACCGTACGTACTTCGCGGGTAGGCAAACCAGTCGGATTATAGATGTACTTGGCACCTTTGCGCCAGGTTTGAAGAATACTCAACCGCCAATCGCCTTTCAACATGCCCCAATCGCTGGGAGTGTGAAATTCCACATTCCCGATGAAGCTGGGTACACTTTGCGGTTGTTGCTTGACGGCACTATAAACATAATAAGCTACCAACGGATCCTGGTTCAAATTTTGATAACCATAATTACCGGAAGTGCTGATCTGATAATCCATGTTCAACCAACCGGTGACGAATCTGCCGCGCATTTTGGTAACTTTGAATTCGATACCGCGGATATCTTCCCAGTTGTTATTGCTTCTGGTATCGTATCCGGCTGCACCTTTGCCGACGCCTTCGTAGTTGCGGAAATCACCAATGGCATGGGAACCGTCCAATCCGTCAACCCGAAGAAGACCGATTTGCTCGGAATTATCTTTGGCATAGAAATACGTGCGAACCACCCATTCATCGGCGATACTTTGCTCAAATCCGACTTCATAAGCGGCGGTTCGAGGGGCTTCGAGTTCAGGATTACCGACAAATCGAATATCGCCTTGCGGATTGCCAAAATCCCAGCTTTCTGAGAACAAGCCATAGCGGTCTCTGTTAGTGGGCTCATCATAATACACACCATAGTTGAAGAAGAATTTGGTATTCTGACGAACCGGATGCGAGAAGGCAATTCTGGGAGCCACATACGTATACGCCTCGCTTGCAGCCTTGGGCAGGTCGTCAGGCGTTGTATAGCCTTCGGTACCACCGCGCGCCCAGAATGTCGCGTAAGGATTACCAGGTGCGTAAACCCAACCGTTGGCATCGTAATGTTCGATACGAAGACCGATGTTGGCAATTAAACCACCGTATTCAATTTTGTCCTGAATGTATCCGGCAATATGAAATGGAGTCATGTCATACCTCAGGAAATTGCCGGCAGCAGGATCGAGAATAATCGAACCGGCTTTGCGGTTTTCTCTGACCACATGGTCTGAACCGTACTCGAAACCGACCTTTACCAAATGCTGGTTGCTGATCTGGCTGGTGAAATCGATATTTAATTGATGGCTTTTCACGAATGACGTATCCATAACCGCGCCACCACCAAAAAAGTCGTAAGTACCAGTCATGTCTGTCAACGGATATGCTTCCGAAGCCCAGCCATTCGGAGCTTCGTCAAAAGCTACACCAGCGATGTTTTCGATTGCTTTAAGGTTACGATCTCTTGATCGACCTGCTTCTGTTTCGACGTTAAAGTAATTATATCGTACTTCATAATACGTAGATGGAT
This sequence comes from Candidatus Zhuqueibacterota bacterium, assembly GCA_016927835.1. Taxonomy (GTDB): domain Bacteria; phylum Zhuqueibacterota; class Zhuqueibacteria; order Thermofontimicrobiales; family Sulfurfontimicrobiaceae; genus Sulfurfontimicrobium. The sequence continues at coordinate 15,807 of JAFGMA010000242.1, forward strand.
TGATCGTATGCGTAATTTTTGCGCCTAACTGCTTCGTATAAGCATCCAGCAGGTCATTTGCCGACAGGTAGTATTTATACCTACCCAGGGCAGAGCCAACCACATCATACCCGTAATTCATATCCACCTGATCGCCCCAACTGATACCATTGGCGCTGGTTTCGGTCTTCCCATACATTCCGCTGAGAACGAGTTTAACAGCATTTACGGGTTTGAAATTGATTTTTCCCTCATACGTGTTATTCTGATTGAACTCATTTATGGAGGGAAGGATCGGGTATTCGCGGGTGAATTTATAGCCCACGAAAAAGCCGGCATCCTTCACACCAAGCGCATCCAGAAAGGGGATAGTTCCGCCGAGACCGGCATCCAGGTATTGATCGGGCTTATCACCGTATTCAATCGGACGATGTCGCCATTTCCAGACATCCATCAATTGTTGCGCTGTCCAGTCATTTTTGCCTAAATAGCTCGCGCCATTTTGCGTTTCAGCAATTTTATTCCAACCTACAAAAAGCTGTTTTCCTTCCACGTCTAAAACTGGTTCGAAAGAATCTGATCCGGTATACAGTTGCCAGTCATACTGGCCTTCGCCGTAAGCGCTTGGTCCGAAATGCTTTTGATGCGCTGGTCCGAAGCGATAATCGGCAGAACCGGAAATCGTGCGACCGCCTTCTTTGGTCACCACATTGAAAACACCGGAACGGATGTTACCGTATTCAGCATTGAATCCACCGGTCAACACCTGAATTTCGGAGACTGTTGCGGAGTTCGTGGTTGTATAGACTTTGTCGTTGAGCTTGTCGCTTCGTTCCATACCGTCGACCTGGAAGCTGATTTCATCACTGCCACCGCCTCTGATGCTGATCTCAAATGCCGCGGTATTGACACTAACACCTGGTTCGAGGCTGACTGCACCCATAATATCAGCAACCGGCAACGCCTCGATGGCTTTGGTAGTGGTAATGTTCTGGCTGGATGTCACGTCTTTTTCAACGAGTGGTCGTTCAGCAACGATGACGACTTCTTCGCCCGTTACCAGAACAGCTTCTTTAAGATTAAAATTAACTTCAGTCGTTCTGTCTGCACTTACTTGCAGCCCTTTTTGAATTACCGGGGCGTATCCCATCATCGTAGCCCGAACTGAGTATATTCCGGGCGGGATATTTAAAATAAAAAATGTACCGTCTGCGTCTGTCGCAGCGCCCAGTGTGGTTCCAACAATAACCACGTTCACACCCGGTAACGCATTCCCATCGGCTGCATCAGTCACTTTTCCGGAAATCTTGCCGGTTGTACCCGCCCATAAACCTGTTTCAGGTACTGACATGGCAAGCAAGATCACGGCGAGTATGCAGACCAATTTAAGGAACCGATTCGAACTTGTCATTGTTTCCTCCATAATTTTTATTGCCTGAGACGATAAACGTTGAGAGCAATGCCACATACACTATTCTTCCCTCTCATTTGATAGTTGATAAGAGTGAAATAATTAACCCTCAAGTTTATGTTTCTTTGGATTTGAATGAATACAACGTGCAGCTTTGTTCGTCAGCAACTACTGTTTCTTCCTCCACTCTTTTTTACTTTGCATCACCTCCGATATTTTTTTTGATGATATTTTTGGTACAAATCAATAAAAATACCTCTTCCACTCACCTCCTCTCACCGAATTATTTTATGTAAATTTTTATTTCCAGAAATGTTATTGTGGCATTCAAATAAAGCAGTGCCTTCATCTGCGAGCATCAGCGTCGCGTCATATACTGAATTATATTTTCATAAAATTACAAAACAATCCAAAATATGTATATTTTCAAAAGAGCGCTCTCAGCCAACCACTATCGAAGTTCTCGTTGTCTCCAGTCTTCGTTCTTGATTTCGCCCTCAACCGTCGAGTGAACCAGCTTGTAGATCCCCTCGTTGTTTTTATCTACAAACACGAAGCTCTGTTTTCCGGTACCTGAAGTATAGAAATACCAAATCTTGTAAGCTTTGCTGTTCATCTCCATGGGCTCGTTTTCAATTTCATCCGGTTGTCCATAAATAATAAATACCCTCCCCATATCGGAATTGATGCCACCCTCCCGCCCCTTGAAATGTTTCTCGGCATAATCGATCCGGCTGAAGCAATCCATCATGAATTCATTTTCAGGGGTTTCGGGATTGGTGTCTTTCGAGCGCCAGAAGTTTAGCAGGAATGCTTCCTTTCCCGTTTCGTTTAATTCATCGAATAATTTGAGATCATCGCGCGATGCAAAATATTTAATTTGATCGCGATACCGTTTGATGTCGTCCTGCGACATGGGCAACACCTGGGTTGTCTTCAATGGAGAGCGAATCCAGAATCGCCCTTCTTCCGAAACTGCCTGCTCAGATGCCTGATCAACCGCGACGATCGTCAGCAGATACTCGCCTATATCCAAACCGCGGATATCCAATGTCTGCACCTTTGCGGCTGATGCTCCCGGCTTTGGTACCAATTGCTGCGGTATGAAAAAGAGGGTATCGCCCGCTATATCGGTAATTATATAGCTAAGGGCAAATTGATTTGTGATTTCTTCATTCACGGGTTGGAGGTTATATATTTCAAAATAAAAGTTGAGCAATGATGAATTCATCGGATAGCTTCTGGCAACGTTCGGACGAACGATTTGATTGCCCTTATTGAAGGGGCTTTGCGCATTGCCTCGAACAACCTGGGAGGCAAACTGAAACGTGCTCATACAGAGCAGACTATCGAACTCCGGAACAGCAAATTTAGTCGAAATCTTGCTCGATTCTTCAGAATAAACGTCTTCGAGGGTAAACTCGAATTTATACTCGCCAGGTTGGAGATCCAGCACGAACAAGTCGACGATCCCTTTTGACTGATCCCTGGTTTCCTGAACCGACGCTGCGCGAATGATCTTTTCCTTCGAATTCGTGTAAACCGTTTTATTCTGATCGTCCTTTATAGTCAACTCACATTTGAAAGATGACAGCATTTCCTGGCCGGCTTTTTTGAATGTCAATTCATCCATCGCAACCGAGTAGGAAATCTCAATCTGGGTTAATCCTCTGCTTCCTCTATAAAAACAGCAATCAGTCCAATAGATTGGCTTCGAGTTACTGGAAAGCGGAAATATATCAGATCGTGCATGGCTCTCACCAGTTGATATAACAATGGTTGCACTCACGAGCAGCAAATATAAAAAAGTGTGAATTTTGTGTGGCATGATAAAGTCTTTCTGTTGAGACAGAACAAAAAAAAGCCACATCCCGCTATGCAACATAGCAGGTGCGGCTTATTTATGAACTAGAATAAAGCCCCAATTGCAGTTATTATTCACAAGCCCGATCACTGACACTTCAAGCAGACCATCATCATTATGATCCACGAGATTGAAAGATACCGCTGATTTCTTTTCATGCTGCATTTTTATTTCGCCATCCAAGCTGCTTTAATCGTGATTCCAGTAAGACTCATTCTTAACCAATTATTTTCCGCTTGAATAGAATATTTATAATGCCAAGAAAACGGTTACAATCTTTTTCAATCGAACAAGTTAAGTTGGGTAGAACTCATTATATGATACAATTAACACATTTAACAGTAATATAACAATTGAAAGACACGATGTCAAGCTTTTTTTTTATATCTTAAATAATTCATTAATACTTTAATTATTAATATGTTAATAATATAATACGATTGTATGATCCAATAATTTCGTAATCGGGAAATTAACCGGCTGATTTCCATTTCGTCACTCAGAACCTCGTGATTTTGCTTGATATTACGATTTGGTCCTTCGAAACCTGAGGGTAATATCGCATATTTTATTAAGGAAGTGGGATAGAATAAGTTGCCCATTTAAACTACGTAAGAAGCTATTTAGAGCGTGTCCGAAAACTCGAAAAATTGTCATTGCGAGGCGTTTTTTTCCGGGGGCGCCCAGCCGAAGCAATCCCCTAATAAACGGCTGAGATTGCTTCGTCGCAAAAAACGCTTCTCGCAATGACAACTCAAAGGTAGTTCGCAGGCAGCCTCTATACTATGAATGGTTATAAATTAAACATTTCAATGCTTCATTTAGCCGTGATATAAGATGCACTCGGAGGCTCGGGAGTGAAAGCCCTTTATGGATTTCACCACTCGCATCGCATAAAGGCAATGCACTCCGAA
>JAFGMA010000243.1 GCA_016927835.1 Candidatus Zhuqueibacterota bacterium
CCAGAGAAGTGTTTGTTCGAGCCGGCAAAGCCATGAGCTATTTTAAAGCATTTAAGACTTTGTTACATATCAAATTAGATAAATTAAGAAATTGTATAATGTCGGAGCAACAGGACGTGAAAGACTTCATGATTGAGTTATACAACATAAGTATAAATAATCACTTATTAGAAAAGAAAAAATATAAACCAACTTCGTTGGAATACCTTCTAAACTTTTTATATAGTTATCATCATATTAATTAATTAGATATACCCTTAGCTTGACGGCTAGGGGGCTAGGGGATGGGTAAGAAAGATTGTCATTTTCACCTCTGCGCATTCCCGTAAAACGAGAGAAGGGGAGAAGAAGCACGATGCGAGTTACCCTTCCATGTTGTTGAGGGGCGCCCGGCTGAGGGAATCGCGACGCTGCATTTCCTTTTAGAACCGCCACATTTATTTGCACAGCCTCACATCCCAACCTCCGCCAACACCTGTTGCAAGATATCCGGGCGATTGGTGATGATATTATCAACGCCGTCATCGATGAGTTTTTTCATCAATTTCGGATCGTTTACCGTCCATACGTGCACTTCTTTTCCGGCGGCGTGGGCTTTTTGAACGAATTCGGGTGTGATTAATTTATGATACACGCTCAATAACTCCCAATCGGTTTTGAAAATATCCCGTTCCGGAAATTCCGCAAAAATGAGTCCGGCTCTGATCCGGGGATTCAATCGCTTTACCTTTTCCACGCTGTCCCAATTGAAAGATGTTACAACGCACTGATCGACGAATCTTTTTTCTTCGATGAGTTTCACCACACGCCGTTCCAGTTCCACCTGGTGTCCGCTAATCTTAAGTTCGATATTCAATTTCATCTTGCCTTCGACCGTATCCATGACCGCCGAAAGCAGGGGAACCGGTTCATTCGCGAATTCATCGGACATCCAGGAGCCGGCATCGACATGGTTCAGGTCTGCCAGTGTTTTTTCCCAGATTGCGCCGCTGCCATTGGTAGTCCGATTCAGATCGTCATCGTGCAGCAAAATGAGGTAACCATCTTTCGTTTCCTGGACATCGAGTTCAGCATAATCGGAATGAAAGTCGATGGCTTTGAGCATGGCAGCGATGGTGTTTTCAGGTGCGAGCCCTGAGGCGCCGCGATGGGCGGTTACCATCAATTTGCGCCGTGTGCTGGACGAGCATGCCAGCAACAGCAATAGCATGAAGCCGACACAAGTCATGAGTAAGCCGGGATAAATGCGCATCACGTACCTCCTGAAAAAGTAATGTTTCTTCAAGTGATTGTTTCGAAATTAGTACTAAGGAAATGCGGTTGTTTTGGATTTGAATTATTCAACATTGAGCCAACGGACGTGGGCAGCGGATCATTCGCAACAGGTGTTAACGATGTTGTCATTCATCATCGGATTGTAGTGTGCTAAAAAAAAGCCCCGCAACTAGTGCTGCAGGGCGTTCGATTAAATCTACTTTAATTGTTCTTCCTTCTTGAAAGCCGCTTCGCCTTTTTCTTTTTCACCAGTATTGATATAGGCGACTGCCAGGAAGTGCCAGACCTTCGAGGGATCGGCACTCAGAGACGGATTTTGTTCCAGCAGACTCGTGCATTTTTCAAGATATGGAACAGCCTTTTCGAAGAATCCTTTCCGCTTATCTCTCATCTCCTGGGGCACGTCCTCGCTCTTTTCGATCAAGGCATTTATTTCTTTGGTGACTTCATCCGCAATTCCCAGGTAGGCGTAGCCAATCCTTAAATTGCTGTCATAATCATCGGGACTGGCATTGATGACTTTATCGAAGAGATTTATCGCTTCGTCATAGTTGCCGTTTTGGAAATGGAGCTGACCCAGGTTGAACATCAAATCGGTATTGCCAGGATCGTTTGCCAATGCATTTTCATACATTGAAAAAGCTTCTTGTTTTTCACCCATCAAGTCGTACGTTATTGCCAGGCTGCTCAACGTCCCGGAATCGTTCGGATCGAGCGCCAATGCTTTTTTCAAAACATCGACCGCAGCTTTATATTCCTTCAAATCCCGCCGCAGTTGAGCTAATTGGCGCAATGCCTGGGCGTCATTCGGAACCACTTTCACAAGGTCTTCGTAAACCTCGGCAGATTTATCTTTCATCTGCATGTTGGAGTATACAATTGCCAGATTTTTATAGGCTTCAGGTCTTGTCGGATCGATCAAAATCGCAGTTTTAAAGCTTTCAACGGCACTTTCCTGATCTTCTTCCTTGTGAGATTTGATCCCTTTGTTAAAATTTGTACCCCAGTGATACTGGCGCAGCTTATCGATATCTGCTTTGTACTGGGGTCCGATCGCCAAAGACGCGTCCATTTCGCGCACCATTTCGGGAAATTTGCCTTGCTTCCCATATCCCTGTGCCAGCAAATAATGCGCTTCCATATCATTCGGGTACAACTGGACTGCCTGTTCGAGTTGCTCAATCGCCTTATCCCAGTCGTCTTGTTGAATATATACTTTTGCAGACGTAACTTCCTTTGTTTGACAACTCATCAGAAAAAAAATACCCACACTCAATACAATAGCCAGACCGACGCTAAGTGTTCGTTTCATATCTTCATACTCCTCAATGTTGTAAAACTGGTGGTTTTAAATTTTTGTAATATAACTGAAAAATAAAATTAAATCAAGCCTTATTTGAAAAATTTTTGAAAATTAGATTCAAAAGGTGGTTTAATTACGCCTTTTTCGGTGATAAAGGCATGGATCAGGCTATTTGGCGTCACATCGAAAGCCGGATTATATACCTTGACATTTTCGGGTGCAGTTCGGGTACCAAAGCCTTCGGTAATTTCTCTGGGATCTCGTTCTTCGATCGGGATTTTTTCGCCGCTGGTTAATGTCAGGTCAAAAGTCGAAACCGGCGCGGCAATATAAAACGGAAGCTTGTGTTTTTCCGCCAGCACCGCCAGATTGTAGGTTCCGATTTTGTTGGCGGTATCGCCATTGCGAGCGATGCGATCGGCACCGACGATGATGCAATCGATGCGTTGCTGTTGCATAACAAAGGCTGCCATGTTATCGCAGATGAGCGTCACATCGATTCCCGATTCCATTAATTCCCAGGTGGTCAATCGAGCGCCTTGCAGGAGGGGGCGTGTTTCATCGGCAAATACCCGAATATTTTTTCCCTGCTCAACTGCTGCATAGATGACGCCGACCGCGGTTCCCCATTCACTCGTTGCCAATCCACCGGCATTGCAATGCGTCAGGATCGTGGATCCGTCTTTGATAAGGTCTGCACCGGCAAATGCCAATTGACGACAAATCGCTCGATCCTCTTCGAGAATTGCGAGGGCTTGCTCGAGCAAATGCCGCTTGATAGTCTCAATTTCTTCATTTTGCACGGATTGCGCGCTTGTTTGCATCCGATCCAGCGCCCAGAATAGATTGACCGCAGTCGGTCGCGTGCTTTTCAAATATTCGATCGCCGCATTCAGTGCATCGAAGAAGCGCGCTTTGGGCTGGGCTGACGGAAAATTTCGGATGCTCAAATAAGCGCCGAACGCCGCTGCAATGCCAATCGCCGGAGCCCCACGGATGCGGAGCATTTTGATGGCTTCGCCCATTTGCTCGACAGTCTCGATATTCAAATAAACGATTTCAGTTGGCAGGCGGGTTTGGTCTATTATGCGCGCCGAATGATTTGCCCACTCGATTGTTTTTACTGGCATTGAATCATGAACCTCCTGTTATTATTTTACACTATGTTATAAATAGCTCAAAATGGAATCGACAACTTTTTGAGTGGCGCCGATATTTTCCGACACCAGTTGTTGGGCAATGTTCCCGACCCGCTGTCGTTCAGTTTCATCTGTGAAGAAAAGCCGCAGCGTTTCAAATATATCCTGCGTGTTATTGACAATCAGCGCGCCCTTGCGATCGACCAACTCCTGCGCTTCCGAAGAAACCTCGATGCGCGGTCCGAATACAATTGGAATCCCGTACACCGCAGGCTCGATGACATTATGGATTCCCGGTCGGAAGCTTCCGCCGACGAAGGCAACCTCGCCCAGACCGTACAGATTGGCGCATAAGCCGATGCTATCGATGATGAGGACCTGAAAATCGACAACCGTGCGATGCTTCCGATAACGAGACAGCCGCAAGCTTGAAATATCAAGAGTTTTAAAGGTGGCTTCGGTTGCAGCGATATAGTCTTCGGTCGGTTCGTGCGGCACCAGGATCATGAACAGGTCATCGATTTGTCCGAGCAATCGGCTGAAAGCAGGCATCAAATGCCTATCATCCGAGAAATGCGTTTGCCCGGCGACGAGTACCCGCTTGCCCTTGAAAGCGCCCGGATCGATCACAGCTTCCAATTTCTTAGTATCCAGTGATCGTTGGCGGGCTTGATCGTATTTGGTATCGCCTGTCAGCAGCAGGTTATTTTTTTTTGCGCATAATCGGCTTAATCGCTCGACGTCTTTCTCGGTTGTTGCATGTATGATGTCAAATGAATTGAAGAGTGCTCGATTGAAACACCTCACGATGGGGAAGAATCGGGACGTGTCCGGTCGCAGCGAGGCGTCGAAGAGGATGAGGGGGATGCCCTGTTTCCGCGCCTGCCAGGCATGATTGGGCCAAATATCGTGGCGCACGAACACTGCTGCATCGGGTCGGATGATGGATAAAAATTTCCTGGCATTGAACCATGAATCGAATGGCAAATAAGTGATAACATCCACAGATGGATGGGATTTTATATTTTCATAAGCGGAAGGCGAGAAAATGCTGGCGATAACCGAGTATCGATCTGATTCTTGTTTGAGCGCATTGAGCACCGGTTTGGCTTGCTCAAATTCACCATAAGAGGCGATATGAAACCAGATGCGCTTTTTATCGGAAGGCAGAAGGTTGATTTTTTCGGTGAGATTCGGGAAGAGCCGTTTTCTCCCCTGGATTCCCAGCTTTACTTTTTCAGCGAACAGCGATGCAATTCGAAATGCAATGTAGGATATGGGGATCAGTATAAAATTGTAGATAAGCGCCCAAAATACCATTACAGCCTCCAACTCAACATCCCGACAGGTGCTATTTTTCGGGCTTTTTGATACCTTTCAGTTTTTTATAATCGCTGCCGAGAATGACAGAAACATGGAGCTCTTTTTCATCACTCTCCAGCGCAAAAACTGAACCGGGGGAGGTGACGCCTAAAGCTTCTGCTACTTTTTGGGCATTTTCCAGATTCAAAGATCGTCTGTCGATAATGGTTGTCCGGTCGATTTCGAAGCTGACATAATTGCCGGTATAAACCACATCAAAGCCTTTTATGCGAAGATATTCGGTAACCTGCGCTGCCAATCCGCTCACGTTGCATCCATTCAGGACTTCAACTTCAATTTTATTAGATGGTTGGACAGGTGTCGCCGGTGTTTCTGCAACTGGTTCGGATGCAGGCGCTGCTTCGGTTTGTGGAAAATCTTCCGCTCTGGCGGTTGCATTCTTCGAGCCGGTGGAGATTTTTCCGGTGATGAAGGATGCAATCAGGAACAGATTTACAATCACCAATCCCCAGATAAAGGCGGTGATCGCAGCGCTTTTGAGGATGCCGATCAAATCCTGTGGCTTTTTAGCAGATTTGGTTTTTCTGGCTGAACGTTGAGTCTTCGATTGCTTGGTCTTGCGGCGCTTTTGAACGTTCATTAAGGCTCCTGTTTTGGTGATGCACACAACGAATCCATGTTTTTTAAAAAAATGACCGAGCGAAAAAAAGCAGTACCCGGTCAAAATAGCTATCCGTAATGTTTGCGGTTAAGGCTAAGGCTAAAGTGAAAAAAGGCTATGCCAGCGCTTACTGTTCGTCCTCGTCACCCGCAAATGGCTGAAAATAGCGATTCATTCCCAGACGATTATAATGGTATGGGCTGTAATACGGATTTATCACACCTTGCGGATACGAATTGTATTGAAACAAGAATGTCAGCTTATCATTCGGTTTATATTTCAATTGTGCCCCGGAAATGAATGCTCCCTGGCTGGCGATCTTGTCCTTCATAAAGCTGTTCCCGAACGGCTGATGATGAACGCCCCACTGGAACGTAAATGAAAGGGGATCGGAAATTTTATATTTGATTGTATTCAAATAGACTGCCTGTGTGATGGATTGCGCTCCGAACGAATAATACGACATTTCATAACTGTGCTGCATCTGAAGATTGTCGGGATTCAATCCCAGCAGGCTGAACTGACCGCCCGGATTGGTTGTCAACGATCTGAGAATCGAGCTGATATCCAGCGGTTCGATCTGACTTTTTTGCTGTGACAAAAGAGCAGAGGAAGTCAGCAATATCCCGGCGATCATAATTACTACATACTGTCGGATTTTCATGGGTTAACCTCCTCGATGATAAATGGTTCGCATAAATTAAACAAATTAATTCATGAAAGTCAATATTTTTTTTGTGTTTTTTAGCGAGCTGTTCGCCCTGCTTAAAATTTAAATTTCAGACAGTTAGAATAATGTTGTCGATGAGTCGTGTTTTGCCGAACCGAACTGCCTCTGCAATCAGGATTTCTCCTGACAGCGTCTGCACTGGTTCCAATTTCGCGGTATCCACCATGCTGACGTAATCGATTTCAGCGCCATCGGTTTGAGCGATTATCTTTACCAGTTCGTCGGAAATGCGCCGGGCGCTGCGCTCACCACTCTCAATTAATTGCCGGGCGAGGATCAAAGATCGATAGAGCACGGTTGCATTTTTGCGCTGCGTTGCATCGAGATATGTGTTACGTGAACTCATCGCCAGTCCGTCGGGCTCGCGTATGATGGGCGATATTTTGATTTCGATGTCCAAATTCAGGTCATTCACCATCCGCCGAATTACGAGCGCTTGTTGCGCATCCTTTTGCCCGAAAATTGCCAGATGCGGTTTCGTTGCGTTGAAAAGCTTAATGACCACAGTTGTGACGCCCCGAAAATGTTGCGGGCGTGAAAGTCCGCAAAGCACCTTTGTCAGTTTCTCAACCGTTACGAACGTCTGATACCCCTCAGGATACATTTCTTTTGCAGATGGATGAAAAATAATATCGCTCCCCGCAGCCTCTGCCATCCGGATATCCCGCTCCGGATCGCGCGGGTAATCTTCATAGTCTTCGCCGGGTCCGAATTGCGTGGGATTGACAAAAATGCTGGTGATCACCGTATCGCTGCTTTCGCGCGCGTTGCGAATGAGGCTCAGGTGCCCTTCGTGTAGAAAGCCCATCGTCGGAACCAATCCAATCCTTCTGCCTGAAAGCCGAATTTTTTCCGCTTCCGTTTGCATTTTGTCAATTGTTTCGATGATTTTCATTGCATGTTCCCGCGCAAATTTTGTTTGCTGCAATTCAAACTAAGCACATTTTACAAGCTTTCTGCACATCTATTTGATGCCTGAAAATCAACAAAGTTTCGTTCATTTTGAAATATTATTAAGGCTGAGGCGCTTTTATTTCTGGAGCATCACGTTTAAATACCACCTGGTAAATCCTTTAATTTACAATTAATTGTTGGATTTTTACCATAATTCCAGCTATTTGCCAGGCTGATACCGTTTATTTTAGCAACAAAGTAAAATCTGATTCTCAGGCTTGAAAAGTCGAAAATGGCGCGGCTTTGAGTTTTAACTCCCAATTTTCTCCTTGAATTAACCGCGATATTTTCGTATAATAATGGAATGAAATATACTATGGACGGTCACAAAATAAACATTTCAATACCCCGCTCGCGGGGGATTGAAAGCCCACCCGCTCTGCCCACCAGGTAATCCCCCGCGCAACCGTTGAAAAAGGAATTGCATTCCTAAAATAATGCTCCAGGTCATTCCAGTTTTCTGGACTAAATCCCTGAGTCAATTATTCCGCAAAGCATTTCATGGCAAGGAAAGCACGTGGGTATAAATCCCTTGCGAGCGGAGATAGGCACTTAGTTCAGCATCAACGAAAAAGGTTGCTTATTCAACTACCTCCTCACAGCGCCCGCCGAATAAATCCACTCCCAACCAAAATATATCTTGCATTTGCCCCTTACGCTTTTTATTTTAGGCAAGCAAATGACTGACATTATTTTAACATAAACCCGAAAGGATCAAAATGGCGACTTCATATATGATGCACGTTATCAGCAATACCCACTGGGATCGAGAGTGGCGCTATTCGTTTCAGGAAACGCGGATGATGTTGGTGGATATGCTGGATAAGGTATTGCGTTTGCTGGAATCGGACCCGGAGTTCAAATATTTTCACCTCGATTCGCAGACCTCTGTTGTTGATGATTATTTGCAGATTCGCCCGGAAAATGAGGGACGGCTGCGGACCCTGGTTCAAAACGGACGGCTTTTAATAGGTCCCTGGTATTGTCTGCCGGATCAATTCATGGTCGGCGGTGAAGCGCTGGTCCGCAACCTGTTACTGGGGCACAAAATTGCTTCCCGGTTCGGTAAAATAATGAAGGTTGGCTATTCACCGTTTTCATGGGGGCAGATCTCCCAATTGCCCCAGCTTTACGCCGGCTTCGGCATCGATTCTGCGCTGTTTTATCGCGGCGTAAGCAAAACCGATACCGGACAGGCGGAATTTATCTGGGAAGGGGCAGACGGAACGCACGCCCTGGCTTCCCGCTTTTCGAAACTGCCGCGCTGCAATTTTTGGTACGATGTTTACCGTGCAGTGGTTTTCAACCGCGAATGGGGGGTGGATGACCGCGAATATCACTGGGAGATGCCGGGCGTATTGTGCCGCTTTTGCGATGAAATCAATTTTCGGCGAGATTATAAATTAGCTGATCCGCCCGACGAATACCATCGGGATCGGTTGAAAGATTCGCTGGTGCGTCTGTGCGATATCGGGAAAGAGGATTTTACCACGCAGCATCTTTTCTGGGCACAGGGACACGATATCAGCGCTCCCAGTCACCGGGAATCCCAATTGATCAGGGAGGCAAATGAATTGTTGCCCGACGACACGGTCATCCACAGCAACTTGCCCGATTATATCAAGGCGTTGCGTGAGAGTATCGGGGAGTTGCGGATCGTCAAAGGCGAGATGCGTTCGGTCAAAAAAGATGCCCGCTCTTCCTCGCTGGCGGGTCACGTCATTTCCGCGCGGATGTACATTAAACAGGCGAATTATGAAACGGAATCGCTGCTGACAACATACACCGAACCGTTTGCCGTCTTCAACTGGATGAGCGGAACTACCTACCCGCAGCGATTTCTGGAATTGGCATGGCGCTATCTTTTGGATAATCACGGGCACGACAGCATCGGCGGTTGCAGTGTGGATATCGTGCACCAGGATATGTTGTTCCGCTATCGCCAGGCGAATGAAATCGCCCGCGGTTTGATTGAGCGCAATTATCTGTTTCTGGCAGCATCGATTGATTTTTCAAATTCCGATCCCAGGGATATTAATCTGGTCGTAGTCAATCCGACGCAATACGAACGCGATGAAGTTGTCATGGCTTATGTGGATGTTCCCATCGAGTGGAGCGGCGGCTATGCCATCGATCCCGAACCGTTGACACTTTACATGCAGGATGATCGGGGTGAGTCGGTAGCGGTTCAGCCAATTTCCGATCGCCCTGAATTTCCGGTGTTGCAGCAACCGATTGATTCGCCATTGTTTCTGCGCATGAGCCGTCACCAGATGTGCTTTCCAACCGGAAAGGTTCCGCCATTCGGATATCGTTGCTTCAAGGTGACTGCGGATTTCAAAAAGAAACGCTTGCGGGGCAGTCTGGTTACCGGCAATAATACCATGGAAAATGAACACCTTCGTGTTACAATTAATGCTAATGGCACGTGGAATATTTATGATAAAGCCAATGCAACCGAATATCGGGATCTGGGCTATCTCTGGGATGGCGGGGAAGTTGGTGATCCCTGGGAGCATATTTCACCAAATCACGATCGAATTTTCACCTCAACCAGTTTAAATGCCCGCGTTTCGCTGGATGTTGACGGTCCGCTCATGGCGCAATTCAGCGTTTATCTCAAGATGGATGTGCCGGCAAGCGCAACTGATGGCGGACGACAGCGCAGCGATCAAACGCTTACTTTGGAAGTGAAGCATACGCTGAGCCTGGCGAAAGATAGTCCGCGATTGAATGTGATCACTGAAATCGAAAATCAATGCGAAGACCATTGGCTGCGACTATTGTTTCCCACCGATTTGGAGGCGCAGCATGTCGCTATCGAAGGGCAATTCGATGTGATTGAGCGTCCGATTCCGCGCACCGAAGATACCAGTGAATGGCTTGAACCGCCGCTGCATCCTCAGCCGATGAATAGTTTTGTGGATTACTCGGACGGATCAAAAGGTATGGCATTCATCAATTATGGGCTGAAAGAATACGAGGCGTTTGATGATCGTCGGCGAACGTTTGCGATGACATTGCTGCGCGCCTATCCGCTGAAAATTGGCGGTGTAGGCATGCAGGATTACTCGAAGGAGCAGAAAGGCTCACAATGCCTGGGCAGGCACGTTTACCGATACGCGCTGTATCCCCACACCGGCGATTGGGAGCAGGGTGCAGTATTCAACCAGACGTCCGGCCATAATTGCATCATGAATGTGTTCCAGGTTGGAAAGAACCGCGGCACATGGCAAAAACAGCGTTCATTTTTAAAGCTGGAGCCATCGGTGCTGGTGATTACCGGTATCAAGCGCGCAGAACAGGATGAGGCGTTTGTAATCCGCTTTTTTAATCCCACAAAGCGAAAAATTGAAGGCACGCTTCGATTTGATTTCGATATCGCGTCAGCGATTTGTGTGACACTTGAGGAAAAGGCAGTTGCTGCATGTCAGATTAAAGGAAGCGTGGTAAAGGTTGAAGTTGGCGCAAAAAAAATCATAACCATCAAGATTTATAGAAAATAGCCATTTTTAACCAGGCTCGAAGCTGCAATTAAAAATAATTGTGATAGTTTCGGGATGAGCAGGAATTCAAGTGGACCGTGATGATGGTCATTTTTTCGAAAACGCAAAAAGGCTCCGACATTTCTGCCGGAGCCTTTTGCCACACCAGAGTACTAATGTGATTGGAGGTTATTTTTTGGAGAAACTATCAGAGACGTACTACTTATCTTTAGGAGCAGTAAACGCCTGGTACGGAGGTTGTGACTTATCATACGTTTTATCGGGTTGAACAAGTCTTATAATTCTTGTCCATAAATTCGATGTGCCGTCCTGTGCATCGAGTTTGTTGTGATAACGTCCATTGGGTTTGGGCGAAGGCGTTTCGCCTGATTTTTTTGCAAACTTGACAACCGTTGTGCCTTGATCGAAATAACCGTCGTTTACTTTACTGAGCGATTTATTTACTTTTTGGGGAGCAGCAAAAGAATCCGCGCTTACGAAAGCAACCATCGCAAAAACTGCTGCAACGATTATAGCCAGGTATTTATTTGTTTTCATGATTTTTCTCTCCTATTATATTATAGATTAAATCCTTATTTTGTTTGAAACTCTGCCTTCTCTTAAGCAAGACGAATGCCACATTTGTTTTGCTGCGATAACTTGCTGTTTTTATTAGATACAAATTTTCGGCTCACCTCGATTATATTTTGGTTGTCGCGTTTAATTCGGTGTTTAATTGAGACAATTTGTTTACATGAAAAAATCGTTAGTATTTGATTTTATTGAAGAAGTCGCGATGATAATTGTCGCAATTAATTTATGTGAGACAGTCAGGATTTTGTTACATCGATACATTCGGGCGGATGCAAAGCGCACCTGGTGCCTGAATGACTAGAGGCATTTTCATGTACACTTTTGCAAAATAGAACGATACTCACCACGGATTAATGTGTGACATCCTTGTCATTCAGTAGGAATCTTTTATGTTTCGGGATAGGATATTAATTTATTATATGTTACGTAACCGAAAAAAGATTCTTTCAGAATGACAAGCTCCCGACATAAAATTATAAAACAATCCCCACTAGACAAAAAGCCAGTTCATCCTTCGAATTCGCTCAGATGAAGCTGTGTACAATCCGATAGTTA
>JAFGMA010000016.1 GCA_016927835.1 Candidatus Zhuqueibacterota bacterium
AAATATTTTTGTAAAAGTCTAGACTGAACATTTGTTCACCTATTCTAAGCCTTTATATGATATACTAGGTTTTCGGATAGGCTCTTAGTACCAGCGTACACGATGTTTGGTTGTACCGGATCAACGGCAACGATCCCACCAAGATCGGCTGGACCGCCATTCAATCGCTCCCAGGTCATTCCGGCATCCGTGCTTTTATCGATCCCTCCATATTTGAGACCTGCATAAATAATATTTGGTGTTTGAGGATTAATAGCAATGCTTTTTGTATGAAAGAATGAGGTTGGCTCCCATGTCTGACCGCCATCAATGCTCTTATAGATATGTGCATCTGTTTCTGCGTCTGTACCCGCAAATATCGTTGTAGTGGTTTCCGGATTCACTGCGATAGTCGTAACAGTTTCATCGCACATAAACGGTTTACATATTACAACAACTACGTTTTTATCCCCGGCGTTAGAGGTGAATGTGATTTTTGCCAGATCTGAGCATTGATCTAATCGATCGTTATCGACAGTCACAGTTACCGTCCCATCCCCGGTTCCTGAGGTTGGGCTAATGGACGTGATCCAGGATTTCCCTGGTTCAGGGATCACACTCCACACCAGGGTACCGCTTCCGGTGTTGCGAATGCTAAATGATTTGCTTTTATAATAAGAACCGAAACATAACCAATCCGGGGAGACCGACAGCGCTGGCGTGCCTAAACTCACGTCAATCTCATATACCCTTAAATAATGGCTATTCGGTCCCTGATCGCCAATATACAGATAGCCGTTATCAATCGATAATGCTCCCCCTAAACCTGGAAGGAATTCGGTAGAGTGAATATTTGCCTTATCACTGACATCGAGCAGCCATAAATGATTAACTGATGTATTATGAAGATTCGATGCGAATAAAAGATTCGCGGCTTCATATAGCGCAAAACTATAAAACGAACAACTATATGTGCTGATTAATTGAGGCTCGAATTTATCGGAGATATCCCAAATTTGTAAGGCTTCAATGGGGGAGTCTTCGGGGCCCACCGTCATGAATAGATATCTATCATCGAAAGTAATCTCCATGCAATTCGCCATATAGCCGGAATTAAATGTGCTGTGGAGCGCCGGGCTAGTTTTATCGCTGAGATCGTAGATAGCTATTTCCTCGGGAGGCCAGGGAGAGGCGCCGCTGGATTGATACATGACGGAACCATCATGCGTGATGCAGAGAACGCTTCCATCCACTTTTCCCTGATAATAACCGACTTCATTTAACGGTCCCTGATAGACATCAAATACTCTTACCCCCCCATAGCAATTGTCAATCGATTGCTCGCCGACATACAGATAATCACCATAAGTTCTCAATCCGCCAGAGCTAAATCCGATAGAGCCGGAGCCGACAATTTCAATATTATCAGGATCCGCAACGCTTATCATTTTAACCGCCCAATCGTGTGTGGTATAAGCATACTTATTCGCATACCAGAACGCATGGATGTTTTTATTCGCAACATTCGGAATTGAATCGCGCAGCGACGGGCTTGTTTTGTCCGAAACATCGACCACATAAAATGCGCCATCAAAAGGTTCCTTTCCGCAATCTGCAATGTAAACATAATCTCCGCTGGCATGTACTTTCAATGGGGTTTCGACGGGTATTGAAATACGCCCTGTCTCGGTCAGGCACTCCGATACGACTGTGACACCCAACATGCCATCTTTATTTATCTTCTGGGCATACACGTCAGAGTAACTATCACCGGTGCGACTATCACTCCATGCCAATATTGCGCCGAAATAACCATCGAAACACAAAATCGCCGGGAACCTGAATTGCGAAGCAGAACAGACCAGCACACCCTGTTCTCCCCATACTTTAGTGCCGGAATTATCCATTTTTTGGGCATAGATTTTTTCGCACCATCCATAACCACTTTGTTGATCCGCCCAGCAAATTATCGCACCTTGATCGCCATCAGAGATGATTTGGGGAGTTCCCTGTGAACCCGGAGCAGTACTCAGCGATATGCCATCATTGCCCCATAATTTTTGTCCGACGTATTCGCCCATGCGCTGAACAAACACATCGTCGTCACCGCTTAAATTGTCCTGCCAGGTAACGAATGCGCCACCCTGGCAATCGCTTATAAGCTGGTAATTCATTGGTTCATTGTAATTATTGCAGACGGTGGCACCATCATCACCCCAGGATTTTTGACCATAATGATTCAGTTTTTGAAATTTCAATGAGTTGCCAGCCTGTGTAGACTCGTGCCAGCCAATGGCGGCTCCCCACTCAATAGGAGCTCCAATCTCTGTAGTTGCTGTTATAACAGGTAATGTGCAATAACAGTCGCTGATGCCGGTAGAAACCAATTTGCCTTGATCTGTCCAAATCCTGAATACTGTAGAATATTCATAGTCCAATCTCTGGGCGTAAATATCCCCGCTTGGGGAATTGCGCTTATCCCTCCAGACAACAATGGCAGTTCGATCGTCTACTGCAATTACCTGCGGCTCAAATTGACTGCTTTCGGTTGTGACGACTTCAATGCCATTCACTCCCCAGAGGACATTCCCGCTCGCATCGACTCGCTGCGCCCGAATTGTTCGCCCAGAATCCCACACGATAACCGCGCTTCCGTCCGGGCACGCCGCAATGCTTAAATCAGCATCTTTCTCCTCAAGATTACAAATGGGGATGCCATTTATTTGCCATCGAATGTTACCCTCAGCATCGATTCGCTGGGCGTAAATATCGGTATTGTTGGTAGCACCGCCATTACGAGCGTCCTCCCAGGCAATTATAGCGGCTCCAATTCCAGACCGGCTAATTTGGGCACCTCCGGGATTGTGGCTGATATCGCATACTTCAACACCATTTGCCTGCCAATATTTGTAGCCATTGATGTCCAGGCGTTGTGCCACAATACCCCGGTCCTGTCCCCCTTGCCAGACAATGATGGCACCTCTCGAACTATCACTGGACATTGCTGCAACTGCTTGATGCCCGACTGCTTCTATTGGCGAAACAAGCGTATTTTCCGCCGGGTCCGTTGACCACTGGGCAAAAAGCGGCAGTGTCGCCAGGATGAGAGAAAATGTAAGCAATCTCTGCATAATGAAGTGTGCTTTCATGGTGACGCTCCTTGTACGAAGTTTGAGTTGGCAAAATAAAAAAAGCGCGGTGTGACTAAAAGAAATCGTTCCATCTTATAAAACGGAATTTCAAGATGTTTTAATCCACTCAGGATAGATGATCTGCGAAAGAAGAGTTTTATCGGACTGGATAAAATAAATTATCCTTATGAGGATGCTGTATCAAATGAAAATAATGGGCTATTAAATTTGTAAGCAAAGCTTGATTTATCTCACCAGGTATGGGTGAATGTTTAATCGGGGATCGATCGGGTGACAAACTGAAGAATCGTAGGTTGCGGAATGAATGAATCTTATCTCAGAATAATCGGTGTCAGAAAAGCAGGTGTGTTTTTATATTACGCGTTTATTACCAAAAACCGGGATTTGATTGCAGCGGATTCATAAGTTTCGGCAGGATATCAAATATATGATTGAATCTGGAACGTTGGAACCGTCTCAAGGTGATTCTTTGATTTTCATTTCGCCCAGGCGATACCCATCGGTGCTGGGAACATATTCGCCCCTGACAAGCTCTTTGAAAATGACATCGCCATTTTCGTCGGTCATTGCCTTCAGCGTAAACTCTTCAAATATATTGGTTAGTTCGATCGTTACGTTTTTTAATCCGGTTTCCAGGATCAAATCGCCGCCGGCATGCTCGATGACACACAGGTCATCCGTTTCCCCCCTGAATTTGAGCGCAGGTTGCAGGGGATAAAAACGCAGTATCAATCGCCGGGCGGCAGTCTGGAAGTGATCCAGCAATTCTTCTTTTTGGGGCTTTAATCGCGGGACAGGATTGGACTTTCGCAATGCTTCCGTCACGGTGCTTTCAATTCGCGCCCGACTGATCTCCGGAATCTCGATATCAGCCTGATCTGAGTATTCCCCGGTTGACAAATTACGAAAGATCCTGTAAAGATGGCTGCAGCGGGGGCAATCATCCAGATGTTGCGCGAATTGGCTGCGCTGCACATCATCCAGTGCGCCGTCGATATGCTGCAGCATCATTCGCTGAAATCGCCGGCATTGACGCTGGTTATCGCTGCGCATGGATTGAAGTTTGCTCTTAAGTACCTGCAATCGCCCTCGGCAGGAGTTGCACCTGCGCAGATGTTCTGCCAGCGTTTTTTGACGATCCGGCGAAAGCGTTTTCCCCCAGTACAGCATTAATTCTGCCGGCTTTAAATGCGCCATTATAAATTCTCCTCCACACATATTTTTAATTCAATTCGTCCTCGCTCCAGATTGGAGTGCACCGTCCCCATCGGGACATCCAATAATTCAGCGATCTGGTGCCGCTTATAGCCTTCCATCCACGCCATGAGGATGGCACGGCGCAGGTCGCTTTTAATTTTTTGCATGCACAGCGCAATGATTTCCGCCAGCTCCACGCGGCGGTCAGGAATGGCTGCCCTGTCTGCCAGATTCACTTCCGAATCAAAATCACTGAACAAAATCGTCTTTTTTCGGAAATGGTCAAACAGGCGATTACGGGCAATCCGATGCAAATAATGCTGAAAGGGCTTTTCAAAACGGAAGGCTTTCAGTCCTTTAATCAACCGGGTGAATACGTCGATTGTGAAATCTTCGGCATCTTCCCGGCAAAGCCCTTTACTGATGAAGAGCCGGTATACTTGCGGGTAATATTTGTGAAAAAGTTGGCGAAACGATTCTTCATTGCCCTGCTGATACTGCCGAATAAGATTGTCATCCTCAACGCCACTCATCTTCAGTTTGCGCTTCTCACTTTAATAAACGAATCGTTGCTAAATTTTCATCCTGATACCGATTAAATTCTTCAGTATCGTTTTGCCTGAGGAGAACCTTAAAAAATATTTCTGTGAGTCACCGGATGGAAATTCAATTTAATGCGCCCGGCATTTCAATTTGAATTTAGAGGCTCTCCGAAAACGCTCCCTTTCATTCCCGAGGTTCGCTGAGCGGGGTGCCGCCCACGGAAATCCATCATTTAAAAGGTCTAATGGATGCCCGATAGGCTTGTCCCGAATGTTTTTATCGGGGAAGCATTCGGGCATGACAGAACTGGTCTGGCGCTTTTTGATTTTGTATTGATTTTTAAAAATCACACCTTTTCGGACCAATTCTATCCAGGGCTTTTCCAGGGCATTCCTGGATTGAGCATCACGTCGGGTTCGCCGTACAGATGATAAAAAAATCGTGTGATATCGTAATCCGGATCGGTCGCACCGGAAAATTCCGATCGAGACATATCGCAACATACGCGTTGCAGCGCCTGAGCCGCGGTCATTTTGCGGTTAATCAGGTAGGAATAAAAACGCAGCGCGAAGGCTTTGGCGGTCACCTCCGGGATTGGAAATGACGTTGCCACACATGCGGAAGCGCCGCAATTTAAAAATTCCAGCACCAGGTTTTGATGGATTTTATCTGATATTTCAAATGCAAATGAACAGCACCCGTTGAAGAAAACCAGCGGCGCCGAAGATAAACGTATTGCGTAGGCACTCTCGAGATAATTGGCTGCAAAAGACTGATCGTCTGCCAATAAAAGCTGCTCACCTTCGATGTGACCGGAATAATGAATTAAGCGAACGTTTTTATCTCCGGCAGTCAAGTCATGCAAAATTTCAACAAATTGATCGCAGTCCTGGTAAATTTTATGTACATGAATTTTTTTCGCTTTCAACATCCTTTCAATTTCATCGATTTCAGTGACCACTGTTTTCAATTCTCTCGCGTGACCTCGCCAATCGCCATAAAACAGAATCGCGTGCGCTTCGGCAACTGCGCGATGGCTACCGCGTAATCCCTCGGTAGCTGGTTCCCAAACTCCAGTTTGGGAATCCTTAAGGTATTGTAATCCATGAGAGTTGCCAATAACCGAGGCATTACGGCTGCCACGCATTTTCTGATTATCCGCGCTTTTTTTATCCCGCTCAAACTCAATGCTGCAAGGAAATCTCTCACACAGGAATTGCCCGGATGATGCCTGAAATGCCCACTGCCACGGTACGACCGGATTATTCACTATCAGCTTCAAAGACATTCCTTGCAAACTGAACAGGATTTTCAGTACTCCGGTCAGCCCAAAATAGTCATAAACTTTTTCGCCAATGTCCTTCAATTCTGCCAATGGCTGATAGTTGCTTTTTTCACCGGTGCGCAAGTAGCGTTCATACGCCTGACACATCCGGTCGATTTTTTGGTTCAACCGCTGTATTTTGAGCCGCTTAATCGAAAAGGGGATTTCATTTGTGCTGCCGTTTTGAAAATGGTCAACGTAAGCTGAGCCTGCCCGGGAAGCATCGATTGAGTAAGTCAGCAAAAGCTCATCGCGAAATGGCACCAAATGGATCCGGATCGCTACCATTTTGGTTTCACGAGGCTTACGACGCGATAGCAGCTTTGCCAGATTTGTTTTTTTCGACTGCTCTTTGGAGTCGGTTGCGTACTGACTTTGATTCCTTCTTCGTTTGCGGTAATAGAAAATGAAGCCAATTGTACCCAATCCAAGACTGAGCAAGATTGCCAATCGAAGTCTTTCGAAGGTGGCTGCACTGATCTGTATCGCGCCGATTTGCAGGGATTCTTCGATGATGATGAGTCGGTCGGCGGGAATGCTCTTCATGCGCCGGGTGCTGCCGCCGGGAAAGGTGATTATCGCTTCATCGGCATGGGAGCGCGGACCTAATCCAAAATGGACGATCAGACTGTTTTGTCCGCCACTGCCGATACCGCCGCTCACTTCGCGCATCTGATACAGCTTGCCCGAGTGAAGTTCGACCCGGGCGCCAATTGCAGAACGATTACTTTTCCGCCCAATGAGTTTGAATTGCACCCAGTGGTTTTTGTTTCCAATGTTGCGCAGCAGGAAGTCCTGGCTCTCAAAATTCCCTTTGCTGAACGTGTTTGCCAGATAGACATCGAGTGCGCCATCCTGATTATAATCCGCGATTGCCAGACTACGGGTGCACGCTGTGTTAAAGGCGATACCGGCGGTCGCCGAAATGTCGCTGAAGGTTCCGTCCCGGTTGTTATGATACAGCTTATCCGGATGATCCTTGTGCATGCATTCAGCATGGCGTTCCGGAATGTAACTTCCGCCTGCTGCGTAAATGTCGGGAAAGCCATCGTTATCGAAATCAGCGAAGGCAACGGCGTGGATTCCCGGGGGTTCGCTCACACCTGCCCTGATTGTGACATCGGTGAAAGTACCATCGCCATTATTTTGAAAAAGCCGGTTCGGACTGCCATCGTTACCCACATAGAGGTCAAGATCGCCATCATTGTCATAATCCCCGAAACAACAGCCTTTTGAATTAGCGGGATCTTGTACGCCTGCTGCTTCAGCCACATCGGTGAAGGTTCCGTCGCCATTGTTGCGATAGAGCCGGTTGAGCCAGCGTTCCTTGATCGGGTAATCATCATACCCGCCGCGGTTATTTGCCACGTAAATATCCAGGTCTCCATCGTTATCATAATCCGCCGCGGTGCAGCAACTGATCAACGAATCGCCCACGCCGGCGGCTGTTGTCATATCTTCAAATCGAAAATTGCCTTTATTCAGATAGAGCACATTGGGACCTTCATTGCCTACATAAATATCCAGTAAACCATCGTTATTAAAATCGCCCAATGCGAGATCACATGAAGAAATTCTCCCTCCGGCAACACCCGATGATTGCGTGACATCGATAAAAATGCCATTATCGGAATTTTTGAATAATTTATTCTCGAAGTATATCGAATTCGCCCAATAGATGTCAACGGTTCCGTCATTATTGAAATCGCCGCAACCGGCGGCTTCGCATAGAAAATTGTATCTGAGGTGCGCAGAATCGGTGAAATCTGTGAAAGTCTCATTTCCACAATTTTTATAAAGATAATTAGTGGTGGGGTAACAACCGATGAATATATCTTCCTTCAGATCGTTATTGAAATCAAGGAATGCCGCCGACATTGATTTTTGCGGAATTGGGGTCAGACCGGCTTGCCCTCTCGCTTCGGAGAATTGCGGCGGAAATGGCTCCTTGAATACAATCGTTTGATTCGCAGCCAGGTTGCAGGTATCCTGGCGAATTCCGGTTGACCATCGGACGCTGATGCTATCAACGAGCTGGTTCGCTGCCAATCCAAACCACAGTGGCTTGACATTGCACAATTTGTGCGCCTTGCTCACTGCGACAAGTTGTGTCTGCTTCATACTGCCACATACGACGGTAACGCGGGTACCCACGGCATCTCGATTGCTGACTGTGGCACACAAGCGGATCTTAAGCCAGCTATTCCGATGAGCATCATTTCGAAAAAGCCGGTTGGAACCCTTTTTAGCTATATAAAGATCCAAATCTCCGTCATTGTCGAAATCAGCCCAGTCTGAATTATAAATTATCACACCGCCAGCCGGCAAATTCACCTGTGATGTGATATTCGTAAACGTCTCATCGCCGTTGTTGTGGTAAAAAAAATGGGAATCCTCAATTGTGAAATACAAATCCAGGAAGCCATCACCATCGAAATCAAGTAGATTGGCATGGTGGGTTGGCGGATTCGCTCCGGGAAGGTTGATTTTGATAGCGGCAGGGGGCAATATATCGGTGAGGGTGCAGTCTCTGTTGTTCTTAAAAATAGATGTCTTGTTTGACTGCATTATAAAAAAATCAATCCAGCCATCATTATTGAAATCAGCCCATAAGCTGCTGTATACGCTGTTCTTTGGAATTCTTGCAGTCGGGAAAATATCACTAAACGTTTCGTCACCATTATTCAAATAAAGGTGATCCGGTTGCTCGATAGCGCTGACAACATACAAATCCATTGCGCCGTCGAGGTTTAAATCGATCCATTCCGCACCCGCGCCATCCTCTTCGCCTGCGATCCCGGCTCGGGAAGCGAGTTCTTCGAATTCATTGTTCCCCAGGTTTTTAAATAATAAATTGGGCGGACTACCGGCTGCAATGATATTTGCATCCGCCCGGCAAATATAAAGATCCAGCCAGCCATCATTGTTGAAATCCGCCCACGCTATGCCGTTACCGTCGGGAAAATTCAATTCATCTGTGATTTCTGTAAAATTAAGCCCGCCTGTATTTTGATAGACCTGGTCCTGGCTCAGGTTCTCCAGGTATAAATCAAGATCTCCGTCATTATCTAGATCAATCCACCAGGCAGCCGTACTCCAATAAAAACTGAGCAATCCCGCTGCTTCGGTGATATCTTCGAAGCGCCCGTTGCCCAAATTCCGATACAGCGCATTTCGCTGGTTGTGTCCGTTGCAGACGAAGAGATCGATCCAGCCGTCATTATCTACATCGACCCAGGTGGCTGAAAAGCTCCTTCCGGTACTGCCCACGCCGGCAACTTCGGTCACATCCGTAAACACGAGCGGGTGGTCGTTCTGCCCGGACACCGATGCCCATGAAGCTGTGGATGTCTGGGCGTTGGTTACGATTATGAGCATCAACGCGATCATGCGTATCGGGATGCGCACGCCGTTTAACCAGCTATTTAGATGAGGATTTTTCATGACCAATTGTGATAGAGGGTGATGCTTTTACTGAATGGCGTCCTCCTGGTGCGCCAATGTATCGCCAGCAGCAAATTTGCTTAGAGCTATCTGCACAGTTTCGTTGAGTCTCGACGAATAGCCGAAATCCCGGTGTAATCCCTCGGTTATGGTGTCTGTCCGAGGACTACCTTTGAGCTGTCATTGCGAGGAGCGTTTTTTGCGACGAAGCAATCTTAGCCGTTTTATTAGGGGATTGCTTCGGCTGGGCGCCCCCGGCAAAAAACGCCTCGCAATGACAATTTTTCGAGTTTTCGGACGGACA
>JAFGMA010000244.1 GCA_016927835.1 Candidatus Zhuqueibacterota bacterium
AAAGTGGAGATCGATTTGATCGAAAAGGCGAAGGCCTATCCGGAAATCGAAATTGCGACGAATGTGGAGGTGAGGCATGAAAAAAATGAGGAGGACTCAAAATGAAAAGAGCGGCAGCGGTTTATTATTGACTCGTGTTTGCCGCAGGGGGACAAACTGCATAGAGATCCGGTTTTCACGTCCGACGGTCCGGTAAATATTTACTGGGGGATGCGAAAATCATTGAGGATTTGATTTCGCGAAAAATTAAACCGGCTACCTTGCTGCTTGGAAGCCCGGAAGGATTAGGTCCCGAAATAGCCCACGGCATACGAGAAACGTACACAGAAGCCCTCAAACTTGAGCCGCGCGAGGTTGCGGCGTTTGGCCACGAGGGGCTTGAGCGTAAAGTAAAATATCAATTACAGCGTAAGAAAGCTGCAATTGATAATTTTTTATGCGCCGATAATCCTGGCGAT
This sequence comes from Candidatus Zhuqueibacterota bacterium, assembly GCA_016927835.1. GTDB lineage: Bacteria > Zhuqueibacterota > Zhuqueibacteria > Thermofontimicrobiales > Sulfurfontimicrobiaceae > Sulfurfontimicrobium. The sequence continues at coordinate 459 of JAFGMA010000244.1, forward strand.
AGATTTTCGATTCACAATAGGTGAGGATCAACTGCTTTAACAATATAGAGAAAAATCAAAATGAAAAAACTAATATTAATCAGCTATTTGCTAATGGTTTCATCAATTATTAGTGCTCAGCAATCCAAATCCCCATCCCGAAAGCTTTTGGGACTTACCGGTCCCTATTTCGGCCAGAAGCCGCCGGGGATGACGCCGGAAATATTTGCTCCCGGCATTGTATCACTGCCGGGATTCGTTGAGTACTCTGGTACCTTTTCACCGGATGGTATGGAGTATTATTTTTATCGCTTTTCTGACAGTATGCCCGCTACAATTTATTGCAGTAAAATGATTTCGGATGATTGGACTGTTCCTGAACCGGTTGTCTTTTCTTCTGGATATCCGGAATTCGAACCGCACATCACTTTTGATAATAGATCACTTTATTTCGGATGGTTTAAAGGAAATCCTGCTATACCTGGAATCTGGGTTGCCAAACGAGATTCAGAGAGCTGGTCTGCACCAAAATATGCCGGGCAGGATATGTTTGTTTCGTCCGATTCGATGGGGAATATATATACGACCGATATGTCATCGAGAAATATTAACGGCAAAACCTACCTTGCCAAAGTAACAGTGAACAATGATCTCTTTACAAATTATCAAAGACTAAATATTAGTGCGCATTACGGCACTCAGGCACATCCCGGTATTGCCCCTGATGGCAGCTATCTCATTTTCGATGTCCAGAGTGGCAATTATATGTATGTATCCTTTAAAAAGCAAGACGGAACCTGGGGCGAAGCCGTTGATTTGACAAACCATGGCTTTGATCCCATGGCGGGTGGCGCCACTGTTTCACCGGATGGCAAATATTTATTCTTTTGCTTGAATCGAGATATCTGGTGGGTTAGCACCGAAATCATCGATCAGTTAAGACCGGCAAAAGAGGTCCTCGCTTATATAGCGCAAGATCATCTTCCGCCCAATGAGATTACGGAGATATTTCTCATTAATTCTGATGGGAGTGGCAAAACCCAGCTAACAAATCAACCTGAAAGAAGACCCTACGATCCTGCGTTTTCACCCGACGGAAGCCAGATTGCACATTACACGCATATCAATCATACAACATGGTCGCTCTGGATAATGAATGCCGATGGCAGCAACATCCGGCGTTTGACCAGCGGTTCAAATACGCTGGACTGGATGCCTCGATGGTCTCCCGACGGAAAAACAATCATATTCACAAGGAGTTTCATGACTCCCACCTGGCGATCCGAGATATGGACAATAAAGCCCGACGGAACCAATCAGTGGCGAATCGGCAGCATGGATGGAGAAGGAGGCGATTATTCACCGGATGGTTCAAAGATAGCCTTTTCTTCATACTTTGAGGGTGGTGGTGATATATGGATAATGAATGCTGACGGCACCAATCCGGTACAATTGACCACCAATCCTTCCGAGGATTGGAACCCCAAATTCTCACCCGATGGCAGCAAGATTGCCTTTGAGTCCATGCGAGACGGTAATTTTGAAATCTACGTCATGCATAGCGATGGCAGTAATCAGGTTAGGCTGACAAACAATTTAGCGGAAGATATCGGTGTCGATTGGTCGCCGGACGGCTCAAGGATCGACTTCGTTTCTGAGAGAGATGGTCACTCTGAAATTTATATCATGAATGCCGATGGTACGAATCAGACCAGACTAACTTATACCAATGGTCGTGCAATTTCTCCTGATTGGAAGCCAGTAACGGATCCGACCTCAATAGAAGCTGGTAAGAGATCGTCCGACTCCGTACCAGGTAAATTTCAACTCTTCCAGAATTATCCCAATCCGTTTAATCCCGAAACAACGATTGTATTCCATCTGCCAGCAAAGAAATTTGTTACTTTAAAAATTTTGGATGTACTTGGCAGAGAGGTCGCAATGTCACTTCAAAACACGTATGAGGCAGGACTTCATGAAGTTTTATGGAATGGAACAGCATATTCAAGTGGCATTTACTTCTATCAGTTAACCTCGAACAGATTTCAAGAGACAAAGAAAATGATTCTGGCCAAGTAATTTATCGAAAGGAGCAACCATGAAACCAGGCATATTGTTTGTCAGCTTAACAGTTTTGTCTTTGATTCTTGTGGCAATTTGCACAGATGGCAAGGCGCAAAATAGCGATCTTCAGGCAAGGAGTGATTCTACCTTCATTGAAAAAATCGCCTTTTATTCTGAGCGAAATGCTCCGGCGGAAATTTACACGATGAACCTGGATGGCAGCGGGCTAAATCGACTGACGACCAACAACGCCGAAGATCAGTGCCCGGCATTTTCTCCTTATGGTTCTCGAATCGCTCTTTGCTCCAATCGTGATGGCAACTATGAACTCTATGTGATGAACAATGACGGCAGCAATCAGATTCGCCTGAC
>JAFGMA010000017.1 GCA_016927835.1 Candidatus Zhuqueibacterota bacterium
AAGCTATTGATATTGCTTTTTCAATTCCCCATGATCCGGAGATTTTTCATAATAAATCGGGTAGAAAAATCTAACAATGCGCAACTTTTTAAAATTTTATCTGTTAAGGCTCATCACCTGGAACCTCGAACGTTGAACCGCTCAACCCAGGAAATAATAAGATTTTAAGCTCACTTATGGTATTTTTCATTTCTGAGGATTGTAAATGCCCGATAAATTTGTTCGAGTAAAATACTACGGCACATTTCATGGGTGAATGTCATTCTGGATAATGAAAGCCGACGTGCTGAATTCTCGAATAAATCGTCCGGCAAACCAACGGGACCACCGATGATGAATGCCAATTTATCGATACCGCGCTGAGCCAATGAATGCATGAAATCAGCGAACTGCTCCGATGTAAGTCGCGTCCCGTCAACTGCCAGCACGATATTTTGATAGCCAGCCGGCAGCTTTTCGGATATCCTCCGGGCATCCGCTTGCTGAATCTCACGTCGGTTTCGATGGCGTGTCAATTTTTCCTCTTTTAAAATGACGATGTCGATGTCGCAGAAGCGTCGGATCCGTCCGAGAAAATCCTTTTCAGCCTCCTGTAAATAAGATACTTTTGTTTTTCCAACAACGAACAACCTAATCTTCATGATCGCTCTCATAATAAGAGGTTTTCAGTTTGACACCTTCCATATCGAATTCAAAATCCATGATCCGCGCGTTATTGGCTTTCAGCGATTCAATAACCTGCTCCCGGTTTTCGGGCAGAACGTACGTAATCATGCAGCCGCCTCCTCCAGCACCGCATAATTTACTTGCCCGGGCTCCGTTTTTCTCAGCCTCCTCAATCATCCGGTCGATATGGACATTGCTCACGCCTGCCGCGCACAGCTTACGATTTTCCCATTCAACGCGAATGAGTTCTACGAAACGGTCCAGGTCACCGGCAATCAGGCATTCGCGCATTAACAAGCCATTTCGCTTCAGGTTCTCGACGTTTTCGACCGTGGTGCCGGTATTTTCGATAAATTGCCTGACCAGGTTCCAATTGGTAGTCCCTGAGAAACGGGGTGTTCCGGCAAATGACAGCACAATATTTTCACTGAGTGACCGGAACGTTTCTTCGCTGATCATCAGGCGCTCCCGGCGCGAGCCCCGGGCATCGAACGTCAGCGCGTTGATGCCGCCATACATTGCCGCAAAATAGTCCTGCTTTCCCGTAAGCACCCGGATACATTGCAACTCAATATTTGCGCCGTAATCGATGATTCGATTAGGATGGAGATGGCTCTGGTTCAATTCATTCAGGGCGCAGCTCAGTGCAATCAGCAGCGATGACGAAGCGCCGAGCCCCGATCCTTTGGGGATTGAATGATCGGTGCTCACGTTTGCACCCACCGCCGGGTGGTAGAATTTGATCACGCGCTTGATTAAATCCAGTTTGCCGCCAAATGAAATGGCATCGACATCACTGAATCGCTCCTTTTCGCCTAAATCCAGAGAGTGAATCTCGATTGCCTTATCATCGCGGGTTTCGATGCGAACCTTGCAGCGCCAGTTAATCGCAGCGTTTACAGTCATTCCGCCTTCGGTGAGCAAATACAAAGGAAAAACATCGACCGTTCCGCCAGCCAGATCGATTCTTGCGGGAGTCGTGGCTTCGATTATCATGTAGTGTTCCTTGAGTTGTTGGTAAAATAGGTGTTGGTAATGTTTCGGGCATACATCTGAATGAGTAATTTTTCGAGTTTCAATCCAGCATTCGAATTGCTTTCGATGCAATTTCCAATGTAAGGCAATTTTTGATTAAAATCAATTGTAAAATTTCATTTCAGGCAAAACCCTGGATTCAGCCTTCAAAAACCAGTAATAGAGTTGGATAGCTGCGGAAAATTCGCATGACTGAAGTTTTGCCAAATTTTGAAAAAATGCTTGACAATTTACGCGGAACCCTGTATATTATGCTCGTTATCAACTCCATCGACCTTGAAGATGACATAATATACGCACACGACTTGCGATCGAATCGTTCAGAGAATTCAGGTTAGTAAAAAATGATAGCATTCGGTTTTACAAAATTTTCAAAAGCTGCCGGGGGAGGATTAATGTGTGGGGAACAGGTAAAGTGATGCAGAATAAACCACTACTATATCGCCTGAAACGCGCGATGGCAACTTACATGCCAACTAAATTTGGTATATTTTTAGGTGGGGTAACGATTTTTATTTTATCTATTTATTATTAAACGGATTATGTTAAGCTAAAAATCGATTTAAAAATGATATTCATGCTCAAAAATGACACCGTCGAAGGGGGTAACGGAAATCACTCTTGTAAGCCATTTATTAACAATCGCCTATAAAAGCGGCAGTCGGAATTGCCCTGACACCAGCGGACGGATTGAGACGGACGGACAATTAAAAATTACAAATGAAAAATTAAAAATGAACGGCTACGACCCGAGCTTTTCAGCACCTGTCCGTTTCAAAGCAACTTGAAAAAATGCGTGGAATCACCAAATTCTGGATTCGTCTGTTAAAGCCGTAAGCTTTTGCTTTTCAATTTTTCATTTTTAATTTTGCATTTATAATTTTTTGGCGAACACCAGCGCGGAAATTATCCGGGAGGGAGCAAGCACGGGGAGCAAAAGCTTTTTGCAGAAAAGTTCCCGTTAGGACGAAAAAAAAATAAAAAATTTAAAAAAGCGGTTGCATTTTATTTTTGGATGTTGTATATTAAGATATTAAATAACTGTACCTTGTTTTTATGTCTATCTGTTTTGGCAAATATGCGTTTTACGAAAATCTAATTTTCCAAAAACTTATCGTTTAGAATGGTATCGCAGGACTATTCAAAACGATTTTTTTTTGCCCAAACCAGTAGGCTGAGAACACTGCTGTATGTAACACCGTAACACCTATTTATTCAATAAGGACTTTTCCAATGGAAAAAGGAACTGTTAAGTGGTTCAACGCCCCGAAGGGTTATGGATTCATCACCAGGGAACAGGGCGACGACGTATTCGTCCATTACAAAGCTATCGTAGGGGATGGCTACAAAACACTCGAAGAAGGCCAGCAGGTTCAATTTGAAGTCAGCGAAGGACCAAAAGGATTGCAAGCGATGAACGTTTCAAGAATATGATTTGCAAGGCTTTGTTTCGAAACCCCGATCACCATTGATCGGGGTTTTTTATTTTAACCTGAATTCCTAAAAAGCCTACCGCTATTCGAATCATCTCATTTATTTTTAAAGCATTCTTGTTGCCCACCAAATACAATAAAAATCCGATACCAATTTCTCATATATCTTGTTTGCATCATGGGCTTATGGCAATACCGGTGGTGAAAGTTCGCTTTAGAACTCAGGTTTAATATTTCCGCTCCAAAATCATCTTTTTAAATTCATCCCGAAAACCAATCTGCATCAGGTAAAGCGCAATCTCGGAGTTCCGCACCGGTTGTCCGTCCCACAATTCAATCTTCAGCGATTTAAGTGATCCGGTTAGCAACTCAGGCAATTTTTGAGCGATGGCTGCTTTTTCTTCAATCGTAAGCGGACGCAGCGGTGTGAGTCGCGTACCCCGCGCCTCAATTGCCAGCAGCGGCAATCCTTGCTTCAAAATGAGGTAATTGCCCGGATTCCGCAAAAATCGCCACTCTGCGTTGACCGGATGCTCCAGCGGTAGGAGTGATGCCGCGCCATATAAATTTGCCGGATCGCACGCATTGATCAGTATCAACGGAGCCGATGCACTCAAATCACCTCCCCCACCCTGCCTGAACATCATCAACCGATCTACAACCTCTGGCAGCGCAAATTGGGCACCGGAAAAGCCTTTGACAAAATAGCCCCGCCGGAGTTCGCCCCGCCATTCAAGACGCACGAGTACCTGGTACACATCCTGCCAGGCTATCGAAAAACGCTCCATCCGGTACAATTCGCGGCACAGCATCCCGTAGCGCAAAACCATTTGATATACCAGCGCATCGAGGGCATCGGCAGTCAGGTTGGGTTTCGGCAAATCCTCCGGCAACGCAGTCCACCGCCCCGCATTCATCCGGGGATAGTAGCGATGGGACGGGGCGCTGCGGAACCTTTTTCCGTAATATGCTGATTGGCTTCTTCCCTGCCCTTCCAATCCGGCAGCATTCGCGGATGGCTTCCCGGAGCGGACGATTGAAAATGAATCGTTGGTCACCTCTCCGCGCCAGATCATTTCCCACATCAGCCTGGTACAAACCGAGGGAGCCAGACCTGTTTCATAAGCAATTTCGGTGATGAAACTGGCGCCCAGCTTTTTCAATGCCGCTTTGATGCGTTGATAGTGTTCGTCATTTTCATCGGTTTCAACTTCTGTAGATAAATTTTCCCGAAAGAGCGCGAGATCATCGCGAAAAGAAAATACAATGTGTCCGGCATCGCCTGCGCCGGCTGGTGTGCCAAACCACAGGATATCACCGCTGGCAATTGACTGATCCAACCAATCAGAGCGATAATCGGAAAGCCTTCGGGCGAAAATATCATGCTCCCATAATTCGTGCGGCAAGGGATAGCCCTGCAGTTGCTCGATAATGCTGAAGAATCCCCCTGCATCGTTTAACCTGGCGGAAGTCGTCACGTGCTGCCATTCCAATAAAAACCGGACGAATTCCGATGTATCGCAGGGTTGAATCGATTGCCGCTGGGTTGCAAGCGCCACCCGCCGGATGCGCTCGATGGTTTCAGTAAATCCCCAGCGAACGCTTTGAATCGGGGAACCGGGACTGACAGGTATTTTGATGAGCGCCTTTTTCTCAAAAAGTTCGGATAGCATCGATTCCACATAATGCGCTTCAACGGGATATCGTCGGAGAATCTCTTCGACTGTTACCAGCGCATGGTTGCGGATGTACCTGGTCAAAATACGCTCTTGCGCTGCCGCTTTCGAATGTGTTTGGGCAAGTATTTCGGAAGGCAGGATTTGTTCGATTTTCAGATCTTCGCCTGTTAGCGAGTCAGGAACGAGAATATTATCAGGTTGCGAAAACGCATCGCGGTAAAGCGCGTATTCCTCGGCGGCAATCCAGCGTTGCGTTTCCGGTACGCCTGTGAGCTTAATGGACAAAATACGGTGTGTTTCGCGACACTCCCGCAGCAGGGAATCCGGCTCGACTTCCACTCTTTCCGAAATTTCCGCAACTGTCAAATCACCGATCTGGCGCAGCAGTTCCACAAATTCAGCGGGGGTTCTGGCGCGATATCCCTCCGATTGTCCTTGCAGCCGCCCATTCACCAGGGCGATTGCATCTTCGGACAACAACTGATCGAGTTTCTCGGATTGAAGCAATTCATCAAGAAGTTGCCGGTCGATTTTGGGGGCGCCGCTACCCCTGTGAGGTTTCGGCTGATCATAATCATACATATAATTAGCTTTGAAATCGAACAGCAGGGACGCGCAAAATGGAGAGGGCGAAGCAGTTTTGACGAAGTTGAATTGAATCCGGTGCGCTTGTATATCAGCCAGTATCTTTTTCAATTCATCAAGCGCCAGCCAATCCTGCAGCGTTTCGCGGTACGTTTCCACGACAATCGGGAAGGATTCATATTGACTGACAATTTCCAGCAAATCACGCGCTCGCATCCGCAGCAGCCACAGGGGTGTGCGTTTACCGGGCATACGGCGAGGCAGCAGCAGTGCCCGACCGGCGTTATGGCGAAATCGCATGCCGAAAAATGCCGATCGCGCGAGTTCATCCAGAATCAGCTCTTCTGCCATCCCGGGACTGATCTGCAGAATGATATCCCGCGCCAATTCGGGTCTCTCGCCGGTGAAACGAAAAAGCATGCCTGTATTGGAATGCAGCGATTCCACCTCAACGCCCCACTGTTTTTTAATATGCGCCAGAATCGCCAACCGCCACGGAAAATGAATACGCGCGCCGAAAGGGGATAAAATCGCCAGTCGCAGATCCCCCATTTCATCCTTGAAGCTCTCAATTACGAGGTGTCTGTCGGTGGGGATGCTGCCGGTTTTGCGCCGCTGATCCAGAAAATACATTCGCAGATTCCAGGCGGCATCATGGTTGAGATGGCACTCCTGCTGCAGCCAACTGATGCAATCGGATCGATCCAATTTTTCGCTCAATTCCCGCGAAAATGCACCGATTTCTTTGCCGGTTTCGGGATCCAGCGCTGAGAACTCTCCCTTCCAAAAAGGCAGGCGCGCCGGCTGGCCCGCGGCAGACATCACCCTGACCAGATTGGGTTCGATGCTTTTGATTTTCCAGGTATTGGTTCCCAGTTGGAATACATCGCCCAGGCGCGACTCGTAAACGAATTCTTCCTCCAACTCGCCCAATTTGACCATACTCTCGTCGATGTAAACCGGATATTGCCCGGTTTCCGGGATTGCACCGCCACTTATAATCGCCAAGCGTTGACTTCCGGGCAGGGCGTATAAAATATTATTCACCCGATCCCATGAAATTCGCGGGCGCAAATCCTTGAATGCTTCTGCGGGATAGCGACCGCTGAGCATTTCAATCACACTGATGAATAGCGCGCGCGGCAGTTCATGATAAGGGAACGCGCATCTTATGCAAGCAAATAATTGATCCAGATCCCAGTTATCCACTGCCACCATTGCGACAATTTGCTGTGCCAGAACATCGAGACAATTTACCGGGATTTTAATAGGGGCGACGGTTCCGCGGGACATAAGGCGGGTGATCGCAGCCGTTTGCAGCAAGTCGGAGCGCATTTTCGGAAGCAATCGACCCTTGCTGGCAGCGCCGTAAACATGCCCTGCACGTCCCACGCGCTGCAATCCGGTTGAAACAGTTCCCGGTGATTCAACCTGGCAAACCAGATCGATTGCGCCCATATCAATGCCCAACTCCAACGTGGCGGTGGCAACCAATACCGGCAACTCGCCGCGCTTGAGTTTGGTTTCGATTTCCCGCCGCATCTCTTTGGAAACGCTGCCATGATGCGCCAGCGCAATCTCATCCGCAGCCAATTCATTCAGCGCTGAGGTGATTTTTTCAACCTGTGCGCGATTATTCGCGAAGATTAACGTGGATCGGTGCGCCCTGACCAGATCGAATAATTGGCGGTAAATTGAGGGCCAGATCGAATCATCCGGCAAATCGCGCATATCCGGAACAGAGCCTATTACCTGAAGATCCAGCGCCTTACGCATACCGGCATCGATAATGGTAACCGGACGTTCGATGAATTTCAGCGCGCTTTCGGATTGCTCGCGCTCGAAACCACCGAGGAACCTGGCAATTCGCTCCAGCGGCTTCTGCGTCGCGGACAATCCGATCCGCGTAAAATTATGGCGCGCAAGCTGGCGCAGACGCTCCAGGAGGATGCTCAAAAATGTGCCGCGCTTATCAGGCGACAACGCATGAATTTCATCGACGATACAATACTGGATTCTGCGCAAAATGTCGCGGGCGCGTTGGGATGTCAGCAGAAGGTGCAATGACTCGGGAGTCGTGATTAAAATGTGTGGTGGTTGACGCAACATACGCTGGCGTTCCTTCTGCGAGGTATCGCCGGTTCTGACACCGACCCGAATTTCCGGGACGCTGCCTCCCAATAAATTCAGTTCTTTGCGGATGCCCTCGAGTGGGTCTTCAAGATTACGCTCTATGTCGTAATTCAATGCCTTAAGCGGCGAAATATAAAGGATATAAACGCCATCCGGATCTTTGCCCGCTTCGAGTTGCCGGAGCAAATCATCGATGCAGGCGAGGAATGCGGCGAGTGTTTTGCCGGAACCGGTGGGCGCTAATATCAGCACATTTTCTTTGCGGGCAATTACGGGCAAGCCCAGTGTTTGCGGCGGTGTCGGAGCTTCGAAGGCTCGATTGAACCAATTTTGAATCGCGGGATGAAATTGATGGAGCGCTGATTTGGGCATTGGGTTTTTCGTTTTCTTTTTACCTGATTTCTGAAAGGGAACGCTAAAATTGAAGGTAGTTATTAATTCATAAAGTGATTGTGTTGATTAGAGGTAGCCGATCACGAGGATTTAGCATTAAGTTTTGAACTCGTCATAATTCAGAATCAAGCGTTATGTCATTCTGGAAGAATCTTTTCAGCCTATCGGTCAGGTGGTATCTATACTCGTTAAGGCTTATAATGTAACATATTCCTGTCATTGCGAGCGACGATAGGAGCGAAGCAATCTCTTATGTTGACGCAAT
>JAFGMA010000245.1 GCA_016927835.1 Candidatus Zhuqueibacterota bacterium
AAATTGGTATCATTTTTTGAAGAGAACTTCATACAAAGACTATAATCTTCTCTTTGAATCACCATTTTTCTTACCCATTCCCTGGCCCCTTCCCTGAACAACAGGGAAGGCGAACCAGAACCCGATTTTTCCCCGTGTCCGGTAGAAGATGTGGGTAATTATCAGCTTCAAAGGGGCAATAAGAAACGCTCAAACATGTTTTTGGTCAAACTTAACATCAGTTAAACTTAACGTTGTAGTATTAGTTAGCTCCCCGATTTAAACGTGCCCGTGCATCCAAAATAATACATTGCCAGCGGACTCGCCGTCAACCGGGGGGCCAATGCATTCCCCTTCCGCCGAGTAGGTGCAAATGGATATGGTACACTGCCTGCCCGCCATCCCGGTTACAATTGAATATCAGCCGGTAGCCTCGTTGATCAATTCTTTCCTGCTCAGCGATCTTTTGAGCGATTAAAATCATTTTCCCGACCAACATCTGATCCGCGGGTGACAGGTCATTAACGGTCCGGATATGTTTCAGCGGAATAATCAGGATGTGCACGGGTGCTTTCGGGTCAATATCCCTGAATGCGATCACGTCATCATCCCGGTAAACGATATCACTGGGGAGTTCACCTTTGATCAGCCTGCAAAAAATGCAATCCGTCATTATTGCCTCCTCGTAGTCATATTACACACTCTCGATTTATCGACCATCTTCAGCCGCAGTAACCTGGTTATCCCTCAAAATCGCCTTATGCCTGCCTTCACCCGTGATCACCAGCGGCACATCGCAAAAATTGTCCGCGATAATGGCGCTTTCAACATTTTTGTGGAGATTGAAGTGGGGTGCTTTTCCTGCCAGGTTGTAATCTTTCAGCGTGAATCGACCCCGGTGAATGACAAACGGGACATCTTTTCCGTCATCGCGCCAGCCCCGGGCATTGCCCTGGCACATCGTAACCGTTCCCGGTCCGATTAAGTCAACAATTCGATTCGTTCTGCCCCAAAACGTGCAGTTTGTCAATTGCAGGTTCTGCTTGAAATTCTCCGTAGTCCTGATCATGGTCCAATTCCCATCATCATCTTCAGGGCGCAACGGCAGATTCACAAATTCGCCGTTTAAAATTTGTATTCCCATGGGTTGCGTTTTGTCGAGTAACAGGCAGATTCGACATGCGTCCGCGCCAATTCCGATGAAATTGCCATTGCATGCGCCAGGACCGTTATCGACAAAATGATAGCCAATTTTCGCACCGAATACGAACGTATTTAAAACGTACTGCCAATCGCTGCGACCGAAAATGAATGCTTCGAGGTGGGTTTGCATGTACAGCGCCACGGCAAGATCTGGATTGGGCTGAGCATCATTCGGAACGCCACCATGCCCGCTGCGATGCCAATAGTGCGGATTGAAATGTACATTTTCAATTCGACCGATATCGGTGCAGCCATCGATCAGAATTCCGCGCCGCAGCACGCAGCCAAAAACATTGCGAATCAAATGCAGTTCATGTCGTTCCATGGCAATCCCATTGTAGCTGTTCACCAGCGTGATATTTTCAGCAGTCGGATGCATGCCAGTGCCGTGGATCGTCCAGGGGAAGGATTCGATGGCGTCCAGTTTTTGGGATGGATAACAAATTGTCAGATTGCGCACCGCGCTGCTTGCCGCCAGCTCAATCGCCGGAGCTTTGGTTTCATCGCCCCTGCCGGCATAAATCATCAAAACCGTACCTTTGGCAAGAATACCATGATGCGGTGCCGCCCAACTGCCCTCCAATGACACGCCGGTGGGAACATTGATGCTTGAATCGAGGCGATAGTGTCCAGCCGCGAGCACAACCCGCCCACCGCCGCTCTGCGCCATTTCATCCAGTGCCTGCTGGATTGATGCGGAGCGGTCCTGTTCGGAAGATGGAATTATATTCATATCTTTGCTCCAGGAATTATTCAAACTGCTGAATAAAAACAAACAGCCACCTATAAAAAGGAAAAATCGGAAAATAATATTGCGCCCCGGGAATCCTGTTTGCATGGTTGATGCTCCTTGTAGTTTTATGAAGCGATTTTCACTTATGGAATTTGAATATTCAGAGATTGTTGAATTCATTCAATATAGTATCTGCAACGATTAATTTCAAGGCTTTTCTGATTTTGCCGGTGATAATGCAATCTGCAAGTTGATATTACAAAAGCTTCACAGGCTTGAAAAGAGAGAATTAACTCTCGTAAAATTAACTCAATATGAAAATTTGCCCTGAACCAGTTGCAGCGGAAGACGATTTTTAACTTGATTGTATTATAAAATTTTAGTATACTAATCCCAATTATTCAGGAGGTTGGATTGAACGACTCCGCGTGAAATCGTTTCTATCGGAATCAGTTAAAATGAAACGCAACCATTACCATAAGCGCATACTATCCCACCTCCCGTATTCCCGATAGATCATAAAATGCAAACCTGAAATCATCGGAACCTTATGAAAATCAAACAACCTCAAGCGAAACTCATCCTGGAAGACGGCACGATATTCAACGGGCAGGCTTTCGGATATCCGGAATCGGTTGCAGGGGAAGTCGTTTTCAATACCGGTATGGTCGGGTACCCGGAATCTTTCACCGATCCTTCGTACAAAGGGCAAATCCTCACCCTGACCTATCCCCTGATTGGCAATTACGGCATCCCGAATGAAATCAAACAAGACGGACTGGCTGCCCATTTTGAATCGGATCGGATTCAAATACAAGCCCTGGTCGTTTCGGAATATTCGGAAAATTACAGCCATTGGAATTCGGCGATGAGCCTTGCCGATTGGCTCACACGGAACAAAGTGCCGGCAATTTGCGGCATCGATACCCGCAGTTTGACCAAGCGCCTGCGCAGCCAGGGAACGATGTTGGGCAAAATTGAAATTGAAACTCAGGACATCGATTTTTACGATCCGAATGCGGAAAATCTGGTCGCCAATGTAAGCATCGACAAACCGGCGGAATACGGCTTCGGCGCCAAACGCGTGGTTTTGATCGACTGCGGATGCAAATACAATATCATCAAAAGCCTGGTGGCTCGAAACGTCCGCGTGCTGAGGGTTCCCTGGGATTATGATTTCATCGGCGAAGCATACCACGGCGTGCTGATTTCGAATGGTCCCGGAAATCCGAAAACCTGCCGCCGTTCAATTTTGAACGTGCGCAAGGCAATGAATATGAACCGTCCTATTTTGGGAATTTGCCTCGGTAATCAAATTCTCGCCCTGGCGGCGGGTGCCAACACTTACAAGCTGAAATTTGGTCATCGCAGCCAAAATCAACCGTGTATCCAGAAGGGCTCGAACCGCTGCTATATCACGTCCCAGAATCATGGATTTGCAGTCGATGACACCACCCTGCCGGAAGATTGGGAGCCCTGGTTCATCAATGCGAACGATGGCACCAATGAGGGTATCCGGCATCGGCACCAGCCCTTTATGAGCGTTCAGTTTCATCCCGAAGCCGCGCCGGGTCCGGTTGATACGGCGTTTTTGTTTGACCAGTTTATTGAAATGTTAGGTGATAAATAAACAATTAGAGGCTATTTTGTTTATATTTAAAATAGTAGGTCCTGTGTTACTAATTCTTGCAGGTTTATTTCAATTTTTTATTGATCATATTTGGACTGATCGCAGAACAAAAAGTTATAAAAATGCTCGAAAAATCTATATTGGAATTGTTATTCTTGCTGGGATATTTTCAATTATTACTATCTCAGTAGATCATACAAAATCAAAAGATACTATTTCATATCTTACCACTTTAAAAAAGACGGCGGATTCAACACTAGCAATTTCAGAAATTCGAGAATTAGAGGCAAAACAAGATAGAAGCAATTTATTAAAAAATATCGAGAGTTTAAGGCAAAAACTTAATCCATTTATTGCATTAGCTCAAAGCAAATATCCTAATCTTGAAACTGATGATGCATTAAGATATTTAAGACAAGATTTACAAGAACTAAAAAATAAAACAGATAATCTACAAAAACAGACAACCCAATTAGAAAAAAGAGTTCATTACACTAATTTGTTGCCTCAATTTCGGACAAGAATTATAGTAGCACTAAAAGAAGTATTAGAAAAAAATCAGGGCCAAGATATAAAAATAAATGTTATAGAAGAAATGGGGAATAGAGCTCGTCATCAATTATGCGAAGAAATAATTTCAATTCTTAAAGAAGCAGGTTTCAAAAATATTAACCATATAGGTCAACAAAGTTATTGGCGTGGCTCTCTAACGGCATTGAAATTTCTAACAAACGAAAATTGTGAAAATTTGGCAAGAAATCTGTTTTCTCCCTTCATTAACCAATTATTTTTAACAAAGCCAGATGCAAGATTTGATAGTAACTTACAAATGTATGAATTTACAATCCATTTGGTTGGTGAACCGCTTTTTAATAGTAATGGTTGTGTCTCTTTTGAGTAAACGGCAAAACATGGTAATCTAAGCAACCGAAACTGCTAGGTGCAAGTCCCATAGGGATGTTCGCGGCCAATTAATTAAAATGCAAACGTTCAAATGTACAGCAGTTTCGATGCTTGATTGCAGTCGCTATTATGTATTTAAACGAATTAACACCAATTCAAAAGAAAATATGAAAGAAAAATCCAATAAAATTCTAATCTTAGGCAGCTCCGCCCTGAAAATCGGCGAAGCCGGTGAATTCGATTATTCAGGCAGCCAGGCGATCAAAGCCTTGAAAGAAGAAGGAATCGAGACGATCCTGGTTAATCCCAATATCGCCACCATTCAAACGTCGGATTACCTGGCAGACCAGGTTTACTTCCTGCCGGTGACGACCTATTTCGTGGAAAAGGTGATCGAAAAAGAGCGCCCACAGGGAATCATGCTCGGATTCGGCGGACAAACCGCTCTGAATTGCGGCTTGCAGCTTCACGAAGAAGGCATTTTGCAAAAATACGGCGTCGAAGTGTTCGGCACCCAAATCGAAGCCATCAAAAATACTGAGGACCGTGACCTGTTCGTGAAGCAATTGAAACAAATCGATGCGAAAGCACCGGTGAGCCGCGCCATCACAACCGTGGCAGAAGCAGTGGAAGTTGCGGCTGAAATTGGCTACCCGGTGATGATCCGCATTGCATTCGCACTCGGCGGACTGGGTTCGGGCATTTGCCAAAACGAGCAGGAACTGCGGGATAAAGTGGGCAAAGCACTCACGTACACCTCCCAGATATTGGTTGAGGAGTACCTCGGCGGCTGGAAAGAAGTGGAATACGAAGTCGTGCGCGATCGCTTCGACAATTGCATCACGGTGTGCAATATGGAAAATTTCGACCCGATGGGCATTCACACCGGCGAAAGCATCGTAGTGGCTCCCAGCCAGACACTGACGAATCGTGAATATCATCTGCTGCGGGAGGTTGCCATCCGGGTGATCCGGCATCTCGGGATTGTCGGTGAATGCAATATCCAATATGCGCTCAGCCCGAATTCGGAAGATTATCGCATTATCGAAGTAAATGCCCGGCTTTCGCGAAGCTCGGCGCTGGCTTCAAAAGCTACCGGATATCCGCTGGCATTTGTGGCTGCGAAACTGGGGATCGGCTATGGGCTGCACGAATTACCCAACACTATCACCCGCATGACCAAAGCCTGTTTCGAACCTGCTCTGGACTACATCGTCGTCAAAATTCCCCGCTGGGATTTGAAAAAATTCAAGATGGTCTCCAAACGCATCGGGTCGGGCATGAAATCGGTCGGCGAAGTAATGGCGATTGGCAGGAAGTTCGAGGAAGCGCTGCAAAAAGCACTGCGCATGCTGGAAATCGGCGTTTGCGGACTGGTCGGCAATGAAAATTTTCAATTCGAAACCATTGAAAAAGAATTGAGCGAACCCACAGAAGAACGCGTGTTCGCAATACCGGAAGCGATTAAGCAGGGCATCTCAATCGACCGCATCCATAATCTCTCGCATATCGACAACTGGTTTTTATATAAAATCAAAAAAATCGTAGATATTGAACTGAAATTACGCAACACTGGCAGCAATCTTTCTTACGATTTAATGCTGGAAGCCAAGCAGCATGGGTTCAGTGATTACCAGATCGGCGGGATGACGCAAATAAACGAAATGGGAATTCGTAAATTGCGCCAGGAAATGAAGATTACGCCCTTTGTTCGCCAGATTGATACCCTGGCTGCGGAGTACCCGGCACAAACGAATTATCTGTACCTCACCTACAATAGCGTCGAAGATGACGTTCAATTCCCGGAAGAAAACGCAGTGATGGTTCTGGGATCCGGCGCCTACCGCATCGGCAGTTCCGTGGAATTTGACTGGTGCTGCATCAATGCTGTACTGGCGCTGCGAAAAATGGGCTATCATACGGTGATGCTGAATTATAATCCGGAAACCGTGAGTACGGATTACGATGAATGCGATAAACTCATTTTCGATGAACTGAGCCTCGAAACAGTTCTCGATGTCTATGAAAAACAGAATCCACTGGGAATCATCGTTTCGATGGGCGGACAAATTCCCAATAATCTCGCCATGAAATGTCACAAAGCGGGCGCCAGAATTCTGGGTACTTCACCCGAAAGCATCGACAGCGCGGAAAATCGGCACAAATTTTCCAAACTGCTGGATGAGCTTCATATCGATCAACCCGAGTGGAATGAACTGAGTTCAATCGATGAAGCGCAGCGATTTGCAGAGACAGTCGGCTACCCGGTTCTCGTTCGACCCTCTTACGTGCTAAGTGGCGCAGCAATGAGCGTGGCGTTGAACCACGATGAACTGCAAAAATTTCTTGCCAAAGCTGTGCGAATTTCACCGGAATATCCGATTGTGATGAGCAAATTTCTCGAAAAAGCCAAAGAGGTTGAAATCGATGCGGTTGCCCGGAATGGTGAAATCGTGATCCACGCGATAACTGAACACGTCGAAAATGCCGGAGTTCACTCCGGTGATGCAACCATGGTGCTGCCTCCGCAACGCACTTATCTTGAAACCATCCGGCGAATTCGATCGATTGCCAATAAAATTGCGTACGCATTGAAAATCAATGGTCCGTTCAATATCCAGTTTTTATCCAAACACATGGAAGTCAAGGTCATCGAGTGCAATCTCCGGGCTTCCCGCAGCTTCCCGTTTGTCTCAAAAATTCTCAAACAAAACCTTATTGAAATCGCCACCCGAATCATCATGGGAGAGCAACTGGAACCGGGTGAATCCTCCCTGTTCGAACTGGATTATGTGGGCGTCAAAGCGCCTCAATTTTCATTCACCCGTTTGCAGGGCGCAGATCCGACCCTCGGCGTGGAAATGGCATCCACCGGGGAAGTCGCCTGCCTGGGTGATGATTTTGAGGAGGCATTCTTGAAATCATTTTTATCCGTCGGTTACAAAATGCCCGTAAAAACTGTGCTGCTATCCACAGGCGATATCGAATCCAAAGCCGAATTTATGGATAGCGCGCGCATGCTGAGCCAAAAAGGGATCAAATTTTACGCAACCGAAGGCACTGCGGACTTTTTAATGAAAAACGGTCTTGATGCCGAAATCCTGCATTGGCCCCTCGAAAAGAAACAACCAAATACGATTGACTTCATCAAAGACGGGAAAATTGACCTGGTTATCAATATTCCTAAAAATTACCAGGAAGAGGAATTAACAAATGATTACATCATCCGGCGCGCCGCAGTAGATTATGCGGTACCGTTGATAACGAATATTCAACTCGCCATGCGTTTTTCCGAATCCATCAGCCGCAAATCGCTCGAAGACCTGCAAATTAAAAGCTGGCGAGAGTATTAACAAAATTCCCCCTGTCCATAAATACATGGAATGACGGTCACAGGCATCATTCTTTCGGACGGCGCAAGCATTTTTTTTGCCATCTTTTTGAAAAATATTTTTCCAGAAAACGCACAAAGCTTGTATATTTAAACAATACAATTTTGAGCTGCGGTCGATAAAATTCAAATCGGAACGATTCGATTTTTTTGTAACGACTCAGCCATCCATCGAAATCCGGTGAAACGCTTTTTGGCGTGAATCCGAGATCATTTGAGTCATCGCCCGGCGCTTGTTTAAAGCATGAAAAATTCAATTTGAAAATAATTTAAGACGCGAAAATGCACGTGCAGGAGATGGAATCTTGAAGAACAACTCGGTTTTGGAATCATTCGGTGGAGGGCTGAGTAGCTTTTTTCAAATTGCAATTAAGCATACAATAAACGCATGCTCTTTCTGTTTCTTTTCAACTTCTGAGATAGGTCAGTAAAAACAAATTTGGGGGATGATATGACTTTCAGGCTCTACTTCATTCTGATTGCTTTGATGCTCATCTGTACATGCTCAACAAAAACCGATTGGCAGGGTGTGTACGAAACTCGCGAAGGTGTTGAAATCATTCGCAATCCTGAAATCGGTATATGGAATGACTCGAAAGAATGGGTGCTGACACCGGAGATCGCTCTGGGTGAAGGTCAACCGCGCAACGAGCAAACTAAAATTTCCAGCATTTTAGATGTCGATGGCGATTCGGCAGGTAATATTTATCTTTGCGATTACAAGGCAAATAATGTTAAAATTTTCGATCAAGATGGGTGTTTGCAAACCGTTATCGCGCATGGAAAAAACCGAACTGAAACGCTCGATGGACCCATTCTGGTTGCTGTGAACGGCAAAGGCTATCTGGCAGTTTATGAATCAAATCGAGATCAGATTTCCCTGTTTGCAAGAAGCGGTAAATTTATTCAAAGCTTCAATACGATCTGGCATGATCTGCAAAGCATTGAGATGGATGATTCTTCGCAGCTTTATCTTTCAGCATTGAATTTGAAATATAACAACGACGATACGCAAAATGACGAAACCGAATGCTGCATTCGAAAATATAACTTTAATGGAAAAATCATCAGCGAATTCAGCAAGCCCTTTCTTATCAGGGATCAACACAACCTGGTGAATCCTCATTCGACGGTTTTATTAAGGCTCCTGCAAGATGGGAATCTGGTTTGCGCGTTGCATTTTCCATATATTTTGCGTATTTACGAGGTGAACGGAAAATTGAAACGCATCATTTCCAAAGAATTTGCCAATGAAAATATGGTGAGTACGGTTCGGATTTCTCAACTACCTTTCGAATGCTACATGCTGATGACACAGTATAACATACTCGATACATTTGAATTGCCTGATGGAAAACTGGTCGTGCATTTTATCGATAAAGATTCGTCGCATGTCGAAAAATACAAATCGGTTCTGAAAGCGCGATTGACAAATGCCGGCGACAATAGCATTTTCCATGCAACCAAACATCATTACGATTTGTTTGATGAAAAAGGATATTTTTTGCAGGCATTTACATTGGATTCCGGCACTATCGGCATCATCAAATATATCGATAGCAAAGGGAGATTGTACATTCAAACGAAGGCAGCGGATTCAGGTGAGCATCGGCTTATTCGGTATCGCTACTCATTTGAGCCAAAACGTGCTGCCGCTTTAGCTACCAAACCAATCTGATGGAACACCCTTGTAAGTTCAAATTTTAACAGATACTTGTTATGCCCGAATTACCAGAAGTGGAAATAATCGTCCGCCAGTTGAAAACCAGTTCGGGGCTCCTGGGGCATCCAATCACCGGCGTTCGAATTTTGCGCCCATCACAGTGGCAGCCTGCTTCGCCCGATACAATCCGGACGCACCTCACAGGCAAATGCATCACCAATATCCGGCGCAGGGCAAAGTATATTTTATTTGAGCTGACTGACAATTGGCAGTTGGTGGTTCACTTGCGAATGACCGGTAAATTCATTATTTCAGAATCAACTGAAACCACAGATCCGTACACGCGAACTGTTTTCAATTTTGAAAGCGGTGTGGACCTGGTTTACCACGATGTGCGGGCATTGGGGCGCCTGTTTCTTGGGAAACGCGAGGATGTGTCCCACTTGGTGGCGAAATTAGGCATCGAGCCGCTTTCGTTCGAATTCAGCCGATCGTATCTTCATGAGAGCCTTGCCGGATGCCGCCTGCAAATCAAGGATTACCTGATGAATCAATCGAAAATTGCCGGGATCGGTAATATTTATGCATCGGAAATTTTATTCCGCTCGCGAATACATCCTGAACGACTGACCTCGAGCCTCACCGCCGGCGAAATTGAAGTGCTGCACCAGATGATACGCACGGTGCTCCGGGAATCAATCGATCAGATGGGGACAACCATTTCCGATTTTCGAACAGCGTATAATTCTGAGGGAAATTTTCAAAATTTTCTGCAGGTTTACGGGAAAGCAAATCAGCCCTGCTCGCAATGTGCAGGGCTGATTAAAAGAATAATTCAGAAACAGCGAAGTACGTTCTTTTGCGAAATGTGCCAGAAATAAAAGACTTGCCGATTTTCAGCACACGCAAATTTATCGATCGGCAAACAACAACATAATGGCGCTCAATCCTTCTCCCACTTTTGGAGCGTTGCAGCCACCTCATCTTTCAGGACGGTATCTTCAACAACTCCTTCCACTATTTCCTTTGTGGCAAGAATTTCCTTCATCAATTTTATAGCACGCTCCTTCTGCTTATCCTTTTCAAGCGCCTCGGCGAGAAACTGCCTGGTAACCAGATTTCGTGGAGCCAGTTCATGCCCCTTCTCGAGCAGTTTAATTGCTTCATCATTTGAGGGCCAGCCGAGAATGAACGGAATTTTAGGCGCTTTGAAATGCAGCCTGCCATAAACTCGGTAGCCACCGGCTTCATCGAACATCTCGTCTAACTCAATTGTTTTCTCGCAATGAGCACGGATTTTCTTGGCAACACCTTCTTTGGCTGCCTTGAATATGCCATACTCCTCTCCCCAGACGCCCCAGATAATCGCCATGAACAGATGGATCCCTGCTGATTCCGGGAATTCTTCGAGACCCTTTTCCCCTACTTCTTTGCCCAAATCGTAAATCTTCTTTTTCTGTTCACTATCATGCGTGGTGTACCTGCCTTTGAAATAATACGCACGCATCAGCTTCCAGGTAGCGTCCTCTTTTTCTGCACCGGTCGATGTCTGGATTGCTTTTTGACAAAGCGCGATGACTTCATCAATATTGGTTACATCGGCGAGCAGCGTTTGTTTGTTGAAATTCTCCCCCCTCAGTTCGTAAATGCTATCGGCTTCTGCAATCAGATTTTTACCCAATAATCCGCCAGAGAACAGCACCAACAGCACACAGATTAGAATACCCTGTTTCATCTCCTCCCTCCTAATGTGTCTGAAATGGTACAACCGTTTGATGTGTAATTATAGAGCCAAAATCAGGTTTAAAAAATATACATAAATTGTTCTGGTTTTGCAACATTTTTTTGGTGCAGTCATGCACGGAATGGTTCCTGCGCATACCGAGCCATTCCCGGAAAGATTAATCAGTGTTTTTATGACCCATCGAAAGAATTCTCGCCTGTTTTTCAGATTCAGGAGATTTGGCAGGAGGTTCTTCCTTTTCAGATGCTCCCGATTCCAAGGGTGGTTGCATTAATTTATCGAGTTCTTCTTCAGGAACTTCAACCCGCTCGATTCTAAGCGGAATGCCGCTCATTGTGAAATCCTCGCCCCTGATTTGCTTGTCGTCGAGGATCCAGGTCATCACCTTCAACGGAACCTGAAGTAAAAGGAAGGTTACTTGCCACCAGTTCTTTTTGACATCGGGAACGATCTTCTCAATTCGCCCGAAAAATGCCGGCTTTTCTTCGACAGTTACCAAAATCAGGTCTTTTTCGACCACAGGGCGCTGCTTATTTTTCATTTCCTTTTCCAGTAGATAAAAATCATAATAGCTCTTGCTTAGGAGGTGGGTTTAAATACCCTGGACATTTTGCTTAATAATTATTTTGATAAATAGCGACTTAAGCATTTAAATGGGTAATTTATTTTATCCACCATCCTCAATTATTTTGACTTTAATCATTTTGCCATTTTTTATAGCACATTAGTAAAACTAGAACACGGATAGAATGGATGAAACGGATTTAAACGGATATTTTTCTCACGATTAAAAAACCGTTTTCATCCGTCGAATCCGTCAAATGGTATATTATTGTACTAAATCAAACGACCGGTTGTTGACGTCAACTACAGAAGTCAGTAAGTTATCAACAAGTCCACAGCCCA
>JAFGMA010000246.1 GCA_016927835.1 Candidatus Zhuqueibacterota bacterium
ACAATTCACACGGATTATAATTACCCTGGCATATTTTACGAATCAAGGAAGAATAATTTTGTGAGTACATAGTGCCCCTAAATTGAAGGTAACCAGAATCCAAAGAATAATGTCGTTTCACGATTTTTGCAAACTTTATACCATGTAAATAATTCAATTAACTAATGCAATATGTTAATATAACCTTATAATAATTATTACAATAAACAGTGGCTCTAATTCTTATCTTTGTGTAACAGTTGTTTGTGCCTGAAACACTGTTTCAGTTTAACACATGGATTTTCCTCAACATTCGGGAATCCACCGGGAATTCATTTCTCGATCTTGCCTGTCGAAATAAATTTAATGATAGCGTTGCATTTTTAACTTCATGTTTAATATATTGCTTATCTTATCGCCTTCCTGAGGTTGAATTTCATCTGCTTTCCAATAAGTTGCTTTTAGCGCGTTCAGGAAAAGGCATCAGACAGTTGTTCGTCCTGCCTTGATTCCATTTGCGCCGGTTTCAATATTCCAGACACACAATGTCTGAAACCAAAATGGGTTTATTAGCAGGCGCCGAGCAAAGCCCGATTTTTGTATTGACAAGTAATTCTAATTTTACTATATTGTCGGATTCCAAAACCTGATCGCGCCTGTATGAAAATGGCGAATGCAAACCCATCCTTATGGGAGCGAATCCTTTACATGCTTCCCCGGATTCACAAAATTTGATGTCCAATTCCAAAACTCAATTACCTTTACCAAACTTGAAGGAAACAAATAATGTCAAAATTACCGGTTGCTTTGCAGCTCTACACGATTCGTGATGAGATGAGTAAGAATTTTGTTGGTTCGATGAAAAAGGTTGCTAAAATGGGCTATGATGGTGTTGAACTCGCCGGTACGGGCGGATTATCTGCGAAAGAACTCAAATCACTTCTCAAAGATTTGAATCTGATAATCGTCGGCAGCCATATCGGATACGACGCCCTTGAGAAAGATATGGACGAAGTTATTGCGTATAACCTTGCGCTTGGCAATCCATACATCGTATGTCCGGGCTTGCCCGAGAAATTCAGGCAGAATGCGGATGGCTGGCGCAAAGCCGGTGAAGCTTTCACCCAATTTGCATCTGCTCTCAAAAAGCACGGATTGAAATTTGCTTATCACAACCACGCTTTTGAATTCGAATCCGTCGCCGGAACAACCGGGTACAATTTGCTGTTCGATGCTGCGGATCCTGAATTGGTCAAAGCTGAAGTCGATGTCTATTGGGTGCAGTACGGTGGCTATGATCCGGTCGAGCTCATCGCAAAATTTGTAAACCGGGCACCGCTGCTGCATATTAAGGAAATGGCGGGCGATGCCGAACGCTCAATGACTGAAGTCGGAAACGGAATCATTGATTTCAAGGGTATCTTCCGCGCCGCTGAAAAAGCAAAATCGGAGGCATACATTATCGAACAGGATACCTGCCAGCGACCAACATTGGAAAGCGCAAAAATCAGCCTGGATAAAATGCGGGAATGGGGCTTATAAACTTTGCCGATAATTTGAAGACGAGATATCGGCGCCATGAAACAATCCGCAAAATCTGATGGAAATTTTGCATGAGAACGGGAGTGCCGTGAGAAAGCATTTTTTCTTCACACATTCCCGTTCATTGCATCTTCCATCGATAACTCTTGAAATTTTTTGCACCAATTGAAAGCAAACTGGTAAATCCTTAAACCTCTGGCACAATGGGCACTAACTTTTTGCCAGGGAAAAAGAAGGCATGAAACCAATGCGCGAAGCACCAATTTACCTCGATCATAACGCCACAACGCCGATTGCACCCCAGGTCGCCGACGCAATGGTTCCGTATCTTCACGAGCATTTCGGAAATCCCTCAAGTTCGCACTGGTACGGGATTCAAGCCAAGAAGGCGGTCGAAAAAGCGCGCGGACAGCTAGCCCGGCTGCTGGGATGTGAGCCCGATGAAATTGTATTCACCAGCGGGGGCAGCGAATCAAATAATTTTGCCATCATTGGTGTGGCACAAACTTACCGCAACCGGGGCAATCACATCATCACTTCCGCTATTGAACATCCGGCTGTGATTAATGTGTGCCGCTTTCTGCAGCAATCAGGATTTGAGGTAACCTATTTGCCGGTGGATAAATACGGTTGGCTAAACCCTGTCGATTTAAAATCAGCGATTAAGCCCGATACCCTGCTGATTTCGATCATGCATGCAAACAATGAGGTGGGCACGATTCAACCGATTCAGGAACTCGCTGATCTGGCAAAGGAGCACAATATTATCTTTCACACGGACGCTGCCCAGTCAGTCGGGAAGATTCCCTGCAAAGTCCACGAGCTAAACGTGGATTTACTTTCAGTTGCCGGACATAAACTTTATGCACCCAAAGGAATCGGGGCATTATTCATGAAGCGCGGCATTCAATTGAATCCGTTCATTCATGGCGCAGGGCACGAAACAGGACGCAGAGCAGGAACGGAAAATGTGTTGGAAATTGTTGGTCTGGGTTCGGCGGCGGAACTTGCCGAACGCGAAATTGACACGCGAATTGAACATTCCTGTCAACTAAGGGAACGCTTGTGGCAGGGATTGAAATCAAATTTGCCGGAGCTGATTTTGAATGGGCATCCCGATAAGCGTCTGCCAAACACACTGAACGTAAGCATCCCCGACATCGATGCCAATACTTTGCTTTCTGAGCTTGACCAAATCGCTGCCTCGCCCGGAGCAGCGTGCCATTCGGATGTCGCAGAACCTTCACCAGTGTTGATGGCAATGGGCATATCAACCGATTTAGCGCTCTCCACTATCCGCTTTTCCACGGGCAGATTAAACGATGAAGCACAAATCGATCGGGCGATTGAATTGATCTCCGACACGGTTAAACGCTTGAAGCCCGAAACCACCCAGGGCTGCCCAATTGCAATAAACGAATCGGAAATTAAACTCACCCATTTTACTCACGGGTTGGGCTGTGCCTGCAAATTGCGCCCGCAGAACTTGGAGCAAGTCTTGAAGGACCTTCCGATTCTGACCAATCCCGATATCCTTGTAGGCACCAACACCTCCGATGACGCAGCCATTTATCGCATATCCGATCAGCAGGCAATCGTGCAAACAGTTGATTTTTTTACACCAATCGTCGATGATCCCTACCACTTCGGGGCAATCGCTGCTGCCAATTCATTGAGCGATATTTACGCCATGGGCGGTAAACCATTATTCGCTCTAAATATTGTCGCGTTCCCTGAAAAACGGCTGCCGCTATCCATCCTGAAATCAATTCTGAAAGGTGCTTCCGACAAGGCTGCCGAGGCAGGAATTTCGATCATCGGCGGACACACGATTGAAGATGCAGAACCAAAATTCGGCTTGGCAGTTACAGGGCTGATACATCCGGAAAAAATCATCAGCAATGCGACCGCGAAACCTGGTGATATGCTGATTTTAACGAAACCTATCGGACTCGGAATTCTCACTACCGCTCTGAAGCGCGGGCTCATCAAGAAAGAAACCGCCGAAACCGCAATCAATATTATGAGCACATTGAACCGCATCCCCGCCGAAGTGATGCAGCAATTTCCGGTGACGGCAGCCACCGATGTAACCGGATTCGGCTTAATGGGGCATCTGAAGGAGATGACAACTGGCAGCAACGTAACCGCTGAAATTTATTATGATGCCGTTCCGCTCATCTCGGAAGCATTTTTGCTGGCAAATTCGGGTGTTATTCCCGGCGGTACCGAAGCTAATTATGAGTTCGTTAGCCAATATGTTGACTGGGATAATGCAATTCCTCACGCCGGACGATATCTGCTGTGCGACGCTCAGACATCCGGTGGCTTGATCATTGCTGTGCCAAAATCGAAAGCACATTTATTGGTGGATGAACTCAGACGCGAAGGTGTCGATGATGCGGCGATCATCGGGCAAATTACCGGTGTCGGGAAAGGCAAAATAAAGGTCCATGCTAAAAAGAGCAATTGATGTCACCGATTTTTGCCTTTGAAATTAGAGGTTCCCTTTTGAAATTTCAAGTTTTTAAAAACACAGAATACATAATTGAAGAGATCTGGAATTATGCATTTCACGATATCCCCACGGTTCAAAAGAGCTTTAATCGAAGCCTTGCTCATTTCAATACTCGCCAGTTTTTCAGCAATATTTTTCAATACTTTTTCTGACAACCGGCTTCCCCTGGTTGCGCAACCGCGTGAGTTGAAACACGCAGCGGACACGATGATGAGTAGCGATGCTGACAGTCAGCAAATTTCGGGTGACAGTTTCAACGAACCCCTGGTCATTTCGATCGATCAGGCATACAAGCTGTTTCTATCTAAAAAGGTGTTATTCATCGACGCCCGAAATGCAGATTTATTCGCAATGGGTCATATTGAAGGGGCTATGAATGTTCCCTGGCATGGTCCCGAAGCAAAAGTTCAGCTGCCCGATACCTTATCCAGGAGCCGGCGTATCATCACCTATTGTGAAGGACCAGAATGCGACAGCGCCGTCGAACTGGCTTATTTCTTATTTGATATCGAATTCTACCGGGTACAAATCTTTCGTGAAGGCTGGGCAGCATGGGAGCGGAAGAACTACCCGTCAAAGCAGGCAAATTGATTCGGAGTAAATTATGAAGCCCTTCATCAATAAAGTTGTTGACAGCAAAACTCTTTTTATCTGCTTCCGTTTGTTTCTGGGATTTATTTTTATATACGCCAGTATCGGCAAAATTCAGAACCCTGCGCTGTTCGCAGAGGTGATTGAAAATTACAAAATCCTGCCATATTCGCTCATCAATCTGTTCGCGCTTCTGCTGCCATGGCTCGAATTCATTTGCGGATTATTACTGATTTTGGGATTGTGTGTCAGGGGCAGCAGTCTGATTTTATTAGGATTATTATGTATTTTCACCATCGCGATTGCCATTAATGTCATTCGAGGTGTGGATATTACATGTGGCTGCAAAACACCCTGGGAAAAAATGGATCGAATCAGCTTTCAGAAATTAGCCGAAGAAATCGGTTTCATATTGCTCGCGCTTCAAGTGTTTTTTCATCGATCTTGTTTCCTCACCGTTGACAAATTTTTTAATAAATCATAATCCGCCGCCAGCACCATCCCCTTCTTAAATATGCAGCCCATTTTTAAAATCAACTGTGTTTTTATATGTCAGATATTTCCATATTTTAGTTTCTTAAATAATATATCATCGTTATTCCTTCCCAACTTGTTGTGTATGACACAAAGTAATTTAGCACCTGAATATTTTATCAAATTTATGCCAATCTGACATAGCCTCTTTTTTGAATTTATGAATCCGTTCGGAACCCATCACAGGATTAACAATGTTAAGTCTTTCAAATTTATGTGATTAAATAATAAGGATTTTCCCTGTCTGGTTCAACATAATTCCTGGCACAGAATTTGAAAAAATGGTAGCCAAAATATTTAACCGGTAATTTCCGGGAAAAGGAGATGATAAAAAATGAATCTGGATAAATTAACACTCAAAGCCCAAAACGCCATGATGGGAGCGCAAACCCTGGCGCAGGAACAGGGACAGCAGCAAATTGAAGTCGAGCATTTGCTGCTGGTGATGCTCGAAGATACCGAAGGTGTTCCCCTGGCAATCCTGAATAAGATAGGTGCAAATACTGACCTGATTCGTAAGCGTCTTCAAGAAGAACTGCGCCGCTTGCCAAAAATATCGGGCAGCGGTGCTATCGGCAATATTTATATTTCGCAGAGATTAAACGCTGTGTTGACCGGCGCTTTGAATGAAATGCGCCAACTCCACGATGAATTTATCAGCACAGAACATTTGCTGCTCGCCATCACCGATGAAAAAGGCGGGGCGTCTACCGCTATCTTAAAATCGCAGGGCGTTACCAAAGAAGCGATACTCCACGTCCTCAAAGAGATCCGGGGATCGCAGCGCGTTGTCGATCGGGATCCCGAAAGCAAATACCAGGCGTTGGAGCGATTCGGTCGCGATTTAACGCATTTCGCGCGTTTGGGTAAATTGGATCCCGTCATCGGCAGGGATGACGAAATCCGCCGGTCGATTCAGGTGCTTTCCCGCCGCACAAAAAATAACCCGGTACTCGTTGGGGATCCCGGTGTCGGCAAGACAGCGCTGGTGGAAGGCATTGCCCAGCGCATCGCCAACGGTGATGTGCCGGAAGGCTTGAAAAATAAAAAAGTTATTCAACTCGACATGGGCGCTTTGATTGCCGGTGCAAAATTTCGCGGCGAGTTCGAGGAACGATTGAAAGCAGTCCTGAAGGAGATTCAGGAAGCCGAGGGAGCGGTTATTCTGTTTATCGATGAATTACACACCATCGTCGGAGCCGGCAAAGCTGATGGTGCGGTGGATGCCGGAAACATGCTCAAACCCATGTTGGCTCGCGGTGAATTGCGCCTCATCGGTGCAACCACCATGGACGAATATCGCAAATATATCGAAAAAGATAAAGCCCTCGAGCGCCGCTTCCAACCGGTCATGGTTGATGAGCCATCGGTCGAAGATACCATTTCGATCTTGCGCGGACTCAAAGAGCGCTATGAGGTACATCACGGTGTTCGCATCTCCGATTCCGCCATAGTTGCCGCTGCTATACTTTCTCAACGTTACATCAGCGAACGTTTTTTGCCCGACAAGGCGATCGATCTCATCGATGAAGCCGCAGCAAAATTGCGAACTGAAATTGACTCCATGCCCGAAGTGATCGACGAAATCGAGCGACGCATAAAACAATTGGAAATTGAACAAGTCGCCTTGAAAAAGGAAAATGATGCTGCATCTAAAGAACGGCTTTCGAAATTGCGCGAAGAATTGGCTAATTTAAAAGAACAATCCGCCCAATTAAAAGCCCGCTGGCAAATTGAGAAAGATACGATCAAAGCCATTCGCTCGATTAAAGAACAAATCGAGCAGGTGCGCATCGCCACGGAAAAAGCTGAACGCGACGGTGATTTGAATCGCGCCGCCGAATTGAAGTACGGACGATCAAACGAATTGAACGCCCAACTGGAAAAACTGAATATCAGACTGAATGAAATCCATCAAAACGGAATCCTGCTAAAAGAAGAAGTGGGTGAAGATGATATTGCGGAAATTATTTCGCGCTGGACAGGCATCCCGGTGAGCAAGATGCTCGAGAGCGAAAAACAGAAAATTTTGAAAATGGCAGATCGATTGCGCCAGCGTGTCGTCGGACAGGATGAAGCTATCGATGCCGTTTCGTTTGCGGTAAGGCGATCGCGCGCCGGCTTGAGCGAAGAAAACCGACCCATTGGTTCGTTTATCTTTATGGGGCCAACCGGCGTCGGAAAAACCGAACTGGCGCGTGCGCTGGCTGAATTCCTGTTCGATGATGAGAATGCCATTGTCCGTATCGACATGTCGGAATATATGGAGCAGTTCAGCGTCTCTCGACTGATCGGCGCTCCCCCGGGATACGTGGGATACGATGAAGGCGGGCAGTTGACCGAAGCCATTCGACGCCGACCGTTTTCGGTGGTACTGCTCGATGAAATTGAAAAAGCACATCCTGAGGTATTCAATATTTTGCTGCAGGTCCTCGATGACGGACGCCTCACCGACAGCCAGGGACATGTGGTGAATTTCAAGAACTCGATCATTCTGATGACCTCCAATCTTGGCGCTAACCGAGTCATGGCGCGCTTTCAAAATATGACAGCTGAAACCGGGGAAAAAATTTACGACGAGACGCGAAATGAATTACTGCAGCTTTTGCGTCAACGATTGCGTCCCGAATTTCTCAATCGAATCGATGAAATCATCGTGTTCCATCCGCTTTCACCGGAGCATATTCGGCAGATCGCCGGAATCCAGTTCGAGCGCGTGATTCTCAAGGCACTGAATCGGCAGGGCATGTCTGCTGAATTGACTGAAAGCGCCGTCAATTACTTGGCAAAAACCGGGTATGATCCCGTATTCGGCGCCCGACCCCTGAAGCGCCTGATTCAGCGCGAATTGATAAACGAGCTCTCAACCCGAATTCTCGAAGGCGCATTCAAGAAAGGCGATACCATTCGCATCGATTCCAAAGGCGATGGGTTGATCTATCAAACGATTGAATCGAGCGCCTCTTGAGCGCTCACCGGCAAATTTCGTGGGATTCCTGCATCCGCAGTCATTTTTCAAGGGGTATTCAATTGACTATCTGAGTTTAATTTATAGAACACCGATGAAACGGATTAAGCGGATTTGTACTGATTTTTATCAACTTAAATGAATCTATTTATTTCAAATCTATTCTCAAATCGCAAAGCTAATGATGGCAATACAGTGTTAGTAATTTTGATTTTGTCTTTGATAAAATTCATTCGTTTTTATAGATGCAAATAAAAAAATCCGCTAAAATCCGTTTCGTCCGTTTAATCTGTGTTCTCAATCTCTTTTAACGTAAAATTAATCATGGCTGAAAAATGGTTGCATCCGCGGAATTGTCACCTGTTGAATCATTTATTTGCGTATGAAAATCCGGGATGCCGGAATCCCACGCTAATCATTTGATACGAAAATATAAAAACACATACCTTAAAAAAGGAAAAAAACATGCAAACTCAAACCCCTCCGTTACCGAAATCATTCGAACAACTCATCCGGCAATCGGAAAAACCAATTTTAGTAGATTTTTGGGCAGAATGGTGTGGTCCCTGCCGGATGGTTTCGCCGGCAATTCAGCGCATTGCGGGTGAATTCAAAGGCAGCTTATTGGTCATTAAGGTAAATGTCGATGAAAAACCGCATATTGCCTCGCAGTATCAGATTCAGAGCATCCCGACGATCATGATGTTCCACCGCGGACAGGTCACCATGCGCCAGACCGGCGCGTTGCCTTATGAAATGCTCCGTCAGGAAGTCGAGAAGAAACTGATGTCAGTTCAATGATTCTTTTTGGACGGAGCGCCTAGTAATTTCATGTATTTGAAAGGATCGTGTGATCCGTTTTCTGCACTCGGCAGGCATATTTCATTTAAAATAAAAAAGGACAGGAATGGATTGAAGCCAACAACATCGTATGTTGTAAGGGAGGTGTGGCTGGCATTAATCGAAAATGGTTGATTTTGAAGTTGGAATTTTATTCACAGTTTTAATGATCACCCCGCCATTCCGTCAGCGCATGAGAATCATTTTCCTTATTTCAAGAAAATCAGCCGCCTGGATTCTGTACATGTAAACACCGCTTGCCACCGATTGTCCCACAGTATTCGCACCATCCCACGTAATCGAATAGAATCCGGCTTTTTTGTTCTCCGCTACCAGCGAGCGTATCTGCTGACCCAACGTATTGTATACACTTATGGTTACAAAACAATCCCGCGGCACCTGGTATTTGATACACGTCTCTGGATTAAAGGGATTGGGATAATTTTGTGAGATGGCGAAACGCCCGGACAAAACTTCCGCGTTATCACTCGCGGCTGCCAAAATTTCGCCCAAATCGATTAGCGCGGCATCCGACTCCCAGATGAGGCTGCCGGGAATCGCAACGCCATCGAAAGCCAGCATAAAAGCTTCTCCCGGCTGCAATCCTTCGTCGGCTTCGGTCAGCGGATCATCGCCATAGACCGGCATCAGTCCCACGCGACCCGCAACCGCAACCTGCCATTGTCCGCAAAGTGCACCGTTTGCATCCACAGCGCTCACGATGGTTCCCGGTGGGATCAATTCGCCGTTGCATGCAAGTTTCTCTCCATAAAGCAACATCCAGTGTGTACTTGACAAATCGACTTGCATCTGATAAACGCCTTCGCCAACGACGGAACGAGCCAATTTCTGCACCGATTGTTGAGTTTCGGGATAAACCAGGGTATCGGCAGTTGCGCATTTCAGCCAGTAACCCAGTCCGGGTTTCATAACTTTGAGGGTGCTGAATGCGGGCAGCGCCGGGGAGTAGGTAAGCGCGCCGCCTTCGAATGTCTGAATCAGCAGAAGATTATCCGAAATGCTTTGCAGCGCGTGGGACAATGAATCGGCTTGCACAGGCAGGTAACTCACCAGGTTCCAGCCCTTGTTCAGCGGAATCGGTGTTTGTGCCGAAACTTTGATTCCCGAAACAGAGAGCGTATCCGGGCGCAACAGATTGAGCCAGTAGCCATGCGTATGGTCCGCCAGATGCAGCGTATTCAATTCATCGGGCAGCGCCGGGCTATAAAATGATGCCCCATTTTCATACCCGGTGATGATTTTGGTGCTCCGCAAGATGTCGGCGAATACGATATGGACCGAGTCATTAGCGGTGTCCACATTCCACGAAACCAGGTTCCAGCCTCTCGCCAGGCAAAAGGTTCGCACGGGCAGCAGCGTCGCTGACAATTCGATTTGTTTGACGCTATAAGCGGCATCCCAGATCGGTGAGTCCGGTCCTGAGGGAAAAGCCGAATAGGCATTGATTTCGAACCGGATGCTATCTCCCTGGATTGCGCCTTCATCGATGTCCGACGTCAGGAGATCATCGCTGTAAATTGCCATGATTCCGTAATACCCATCCTGCATCACCTGGCATACCCCACACGCTACGCCATCTGGATCCAGCGCCAGCACAACATCGCCGCGCCGCAGGGGTGCCCCGTCGAAGCGCGATTCAATGCCATAAACCGACATCCAGACAGAAGTGGGTTGAATGGCAGGCATGGCACGCAAGGCAAAATTCATTTCCTGCGATAGCGCCTGAATACCGGATTTAATTTCGGGGAAAAATCCATCCGCAAACACCCTCAAATCATAGCGGATATTTTCGTACAGCGTCAATTCATAGACACCGAGTGAATCACCGGTCACTGAAAAAACCAGGTTACCTTGCGGGTAATCATCCCACGCTTCGATGACGGGATACGGAATTCGTTTGCCGCTATCAGAGAGAATCTGCCCATGAATGCTGCTGCTCTGCATGATATTGACCATGACATCGATCGATTTTAATGGTGTCAGCGGATCATTGCTCACAATCTGAATTCGCGCATCGGCAAAATTTTCCTGGATGATTTTCGATGCATCGACACGCACCCGAATATTGAGGCTGCTATCGGGTGAAATGGTGCCATACGCCGGCTCAATCGAAAGCCATTCCACGCGGGGCGCCCATTGCACCGCATTCGCCAACAATCGCGCCGTATGATCATTATAATTGGAATAATCCATGCCGATGAGTACAATATGACCGCGCCCGATATCTTTCGCCGCAACCACAGTTTCGCTGTAAAGCACCATTTCAACCACGGAAATAGCGTCATCGATGCTGAAGGTATCCATCGAGCCTGCTCCGACAAAATTCAGCGGGAGCTGATTGACCAGCGGATGCCCGGTCTGGGTGACTTTCAGTTCAAAATCATAGACAGAGTAATTCTCGCGAATCGCCATCAGGTTGGCGCCGGTAAGCACGCTATGTGCCGTTCCATAGGCATCGCAAACGAGGATAATTCCTCCGTTTTGCACGAATTCATCGAGAACGCGTCGCCAGGTCGTGCCCAGAATTTGCATCATCGCTTTCGTGGCATTTTCCTGCTCGGGTATTAAGAAAACATGTTTGCCGCCTAGCGCGTTTTTCAACTCGGTGGTATCCTCGGTTAAGGTTTCGAACAGGGAAAAATCGGTGTACCTCTGCGCCAGCGCGTTCAGCAAATTGGTATACTCGTTTTCGTAATCGGCGTATTTCACCCACGCCAGGATATGCGTTTTGCCGTTCAATATTTGAAATGCGGAAGCGGGGTAATGGCTTCGGTTGTCCCCGAGCAGGGCGAGGCTATCGATTCCGGCAGCATTATGCAGCCTTTGATGATCGGATTCGAATTTTTCAGTGGCGAGGTCGTCGGAAACGCTATTCGTGGCAGATGCAGCAACATTCAGCACGCCTCCGCCGGTATTGCGCACCTCCAGCCATTGCGCGGAGTTGTCGCCCGGCGGCACGATATAATTCAGGCTTTGAGCTGAAATGCTAATTTCCGGCGCAGACGTGAGCGCAATATCATCGATGAACCAATCATCCAAATCGTTTGGAAGCGCGCTGCCTGATGTGCGGAGACGCAGTTGCGCCCGGGAATGACAGGCTTCCGCCGGTAAAAATACCTCGACGCGCAAAAACCGTTTCATGTCCGCTCCGCGACCGGGCAGGTTCATGATGGATTCCCATTCGCCGGATGCGGTTCGGAAATCGATTTGGAGATCGTCACCCGGCTCAGGGGAATCGCCCGGACCGCGCCGCTGAAAATTGAAGCTCAAAACCGGATGCGCCTCACCGGATAAATCGATAACCTGAGTTCTCAATTCATCACCCTGCGGCGTATTATTATTCAGATTTAAAACGTAAGGCGGACTGGGCACATTGAGATTGGATTCCGTCACCTGCGTTGCTCCTGTGTTAGAAATCCATTTCAACGAATCCAGTCGGTTCGTCGGGAAACTCTCCGACCAGGGCAAACACGGAGGATTGCCCAGCGAAGTACAGCACAGCTTGATTTCGCGCCCCAAATTAGCTCGCCCCGCGGATCGGATCGCGATTTTCGCAGTATCAGAATCCATGAACTTCGAGTCGGACGGAATCGCGACCGTGATCAGCACCGTCACCGACTGCTCTGGTTCAATGGGTCCGACTTGTGACAGCGCTGCCGTACCCAAAGAATCCCAAAGCGCACCAATCCATTGGTTTTCCGTCAGGGTGAGTTGGTACGTATCGGTGCGCCTGCCATGATTGAAGATGGTCTGGTAAAATTTCAGGGTATCCTCCACGATGCCCGTCGCATGATGGTCGCCCGGCGAAACGGTAAAATAATAATCTGCCATCTGTGCGTACAGCTTCACCGGAATCCTGGTAATTTCCTGCTTCAAATTGGTTTGAACTAGTAATTCCCGGAAATATTCCGTATCAGCCTGCAAATCGAACGAACTGACTGTCAGATTGACAATTGCTGTTGAATCGGGATAAAGATATCCGGAGCGAGGCTGATATGAAAGCCAGTCCGGATTCGCCGAAAAATTTTGCTGGGTGAAAATGGAATCGTTTAACGAAATTTGAAATTCGAGCGGGATCTCAGCGTCATTTTTCAGCATCATTGCCGCGGTTGTTTCGCCACCGAGTTCAAGCGAAAATTGGAGGGTGACGGGATCGGTTGCCGCCTGAAGATCGCCGGCATGCCCGATAAAAATGTCATCAATGAACCAGGCGCTTTCCGAGCTGAGGCTGTTAACCGAAAATTTTATGCGAAATGCGTCGTGATGCGCATCGGGAGGCAAGTCCACAAGTTGTGCTGCATAAGCATTCGTGCTGCTGCCCGAATGAAATACTTTCAGATTTTTCCAATTCGATCCGTCAAAATATTTCAGCAGCAACTCACCTGAAACATCTTCAGAATCTTCAAGCAAATAGAAACTGAGCTCGAGATCGTCTTTTCCCGATAAATCGATTTCGGTCGTGGCGATTTCATCAATCGTATCGCCGCCTTTCAAACACAGGGCGAATGGCTCGGAGGGCTTCTCCGGAGCCTCCCAGGATATCCGGGGTTGACCACTCATCACGATCCATTTCGAGGCGTCGATGATTGGATTGGGAAACAGGTCGAACCAGGGCAGGGATTTCCCGGCTGTGACGACAACTTTGACGCTGCCCGAAACTGAATCGACGCTCACCGACCGGGCACGGATGGTCAATGTATCTGAGAACCCAATAGGAGCGCTCGGCGGAATCTCGACGC
This sequence comes from Candidatus Zhuqueibacterota bacterium, assembly GCA_016927835.1. GTDB lineage: Bacteria > Zhuqueibacterota > Zhuqueibacteria > Thermofontimicrobiales > Sulfurfontimicrobiaceae > Sulfurfontimicrobium. The sequence continues at coordinate 13,733 of JAFGMA010000246.1, forward strand.
GGGCGATAAAATCAGCGCTTGCACCGGACTCGATCGTGCCGGATTCAATGAGTTTCGCTGCGCCGGCATTGTCCCAGACAGATGCGAGCCACTGATTTCCGGAGGCGGCAAACTGATAATTATCCTCATAGAAACCTAAATTGGTGACATTGAAGCGGCAGGAGACCGTATCGCCGGGCAATCCGACCCGGCTCATTTTGCTGCAAGACAGCGCCATTGCGTATTGCTCCGCCAGGACATCCAATCTGATGGGCACTTCGATAAGTGGATTTGTGGCATCGTTACTCGCAATCGCCAGCTTTGCGGCGTGCATTCCTTCGGTTAAATAGTGATCGGCAAAATGAGTCATGAATTGCACCGCAACTTGCGCACTATCTCCGGGCAAAATAATACCGGCGGGGGGAGAGACATCTACCCAGGAAGCATCGGTAATGGTCACGGCATCGATCGCGATATCCGCATTGTCATCGGCTTTGACATGGAAGGCGAGTTTGATTTTTTGCCCGGTATATGCGGCTAAATCGATTTCGGTCCGATACCACACCCAATTTTCCCAGAAGCCGATATCCCCAAACGTCCACAGCTCGGACCAGGTGGTTCCGCCATCGGTGCTGATTTTCACGAACAAATCACCGTTATTGTATGGTGAAACATTCCAGTAATAACTACTTTCCCAGAAGAACGTCAATTTCGGCGCGACTGCGGCAGAAAAATCGAGCTCCGGTGAAATCAACCATTCATCGAGGTTGTATCCCCAGCGGCAGCATCCGGCATAAAATCCTTCGTAGGCATACGTACTATCAATGAACCAGTGCGCCGGATAATTGCCCGGCTGACTGTTTCCATCGATTTTTAGCCAGCCGGTGGGAGGCATGATCCCGCCTTCGAAATATTCCGCCAAAAACCTCGCATCAACAGCCGAACCAAACGCCGGAAGCGGTATCCAATTTTGCTTCAACTGTGATCGGCTTTTGGGATCGCCGGCGAATGATTGCGATACCGGCAGCGTGATAGTGGGCTTGGAAATGTCAGGATTGTACAGGTACAGCTTTGAATCGGCGACGGCATCATCAGTTGTCGGGGATGGCGCATTCAAATCGACGTAAATATTGTAGGTCAAACTGGCGAATCCCTGATTAAAAATTGCAAGCTGCTCGGTGAAGGTTTGACCTCGGAAAGCCCTCAAATCGAAAGCGGGCGGAAACACATCTATTTGCGCATCCGCGCCGGCGATGTCCATGTCGATGCACCAGGTCCCAATGTCGCACGCATCCCGGCGAATTTTGAAATACCCGTTTTCTCCCCAATCTGTGCCCCAGCTATTTTTCACTATCCAGCAACTGGAACCACCTTCGGGCGGATTATCCTCCCAGCCAACGATGACCACCGCATGATACCCGCTGCGGTTTCCGAAAACATGCTCGTAAACGCCGCTCTGATAGAATGCAAAATCGGAGTAAACTGTCATATAGCAAGGCAGCGGATTTTCGAGTACGGCAGCTTTGATCTGATCGATGTTCACACTATCGCTGGTGATCCAGCGCCAGGTTGCTATTTTGTGCGCTCTTTCATTCCAGTCCGGACATGCCTCGCTGCAACTTCGATTATCACTCGCCATATATTCGAAGCAAGATTCGTGGGGTAATCCGGTTTCATGCAAAAATTGGCATGCCAGATTGGTGTACCAGCCTTCGCACGACCCTTCTGTACATGAAATGAGGAATTGCTCGGAAAGATCGATCTCAACGTTCGGATCGCGGGATCGAATTTTATACAATGCTTCGAGTGCCCCGACGACCGAAAATGCCCAGCAATTGCCGCAAGTGCCCTGGTCTTTTGCCGGTGTCAGCCAATTCCCGTCATTCGATCGCCAGTCGAACGTTGTCGGGAAATCGCCGGATTGAATCAGCGCATCCGTCGGCATTTCTGCTGCGCTTTCGGAATCGGGAATCAACGCTCCGAGCCGGCGACGAAAGTCATCAGCAGAAAGCGCGGACACCGGTGTTTCTGCTGCGCGCCACTTTGCGCCTGCTTGTTCAATCGCCTGCACAATCCTGTCAAGAGTTGCGGGAGAGCCGGCGTATACGGGAAGACATAGGTGACATAGTAAAAAGGATACCAATAAAAAATGGCGACCGGGCAGGGACATATAACTTTCCTCCTAAGCCAGATAAGTTGAAATTTATAAATAAATGGCAATCAGTAGAGAAATTGTAATCGTTCAGCCTATTAAGAACCTCTCCGAAAACCTATTTCAAAAAATTAATTTGATTAGGCGAAAACTGTTATTCCCGCATGTTTTAAGCAGGGTGCCTCCCACGGGACTCCACCAACCCTCTTTATAAATGGATTCCCGTGGGCGGCATCCCGATCAACGAATCTCGGGAATGACAAGGAGGGTTTTCGGATAGGCTCTAAATGCACTGAATGACACGAAAAAATATCTGAAAATTAAATACCAATCCGCTATAGGCTAACTTTGGGTGAGGACCCAATCCGCAACGATTCATATTTGTCAGCTTTGCGGACATTTTATATTAATCCATCACTTTTTTGCTGGGAAAGCTATTCATTTTTGCAAAAGTACCGTATAATCAAGTGCGAATGAATTCTAGTGCCGTGGCGTTCTGAACATAATGATATTGATTCGTATATCAATAAAATAATATAGATAATCAAAAGCATTAAGTCAAGTTTTTTTATTATTTTTTCTTTACATTTGCGATTTATGTTACATGATATTAACATGTAATAACGTATATATTTATTCAAAATTTTGTATTATCAGAGTGTTAAATAAATTCTTGTATATTCGCATTATTTGCTTTTTATCGCTATATTATTGCAATTATTTACATACATAATTTAGTTAAACCGGTGATATACCATTTTATTATTGTATCAGCGAACGTAACAATACGGTAACTTTTCACTTGATTTTCGGATAATAATTTCTTATGTTTTTAGAATTCTTTAAATCGGAATAGCAGGACGTTTTGTAGCAGTTTTCAACCGCTGCTTTAATTTTGCGTGTCAATGCACTGAAAATCCAGATTGAAAATGAAGATTCAAGAACTTAAAATTATCCTGTCTTTGAGTATCATCATGTTTAGCACACCGGGATTCAACTTAGCCCGGGCACAGGATTCGAGGCTATTCGGCAGGACGGCCATCGGCATGGAAGTTGGCACCTGGAAGCCCAATAAACTCAGTACCCGCAACGATGTGTCGTCAATATTGCTCAAGGGAACCTCACCTTATTACGGTGTGTTTTTTTTGGTTCCCGCGCCTGGCGACTGGACGCTTCGCGGCGGCATGGGATACTGGAATCAAACAACCATAGAGAACGTACCCGATACAAAATCGGTCACCATCCTGCACTTCATCCTGGCGCTGAAACAGGTGATTATTCCGGAATTTCGATTATCTCCGTTCGTAAGCTATGGATTCACATTTTATATTGGCTCGAAAAACGAAACCAATATCAAACGCATCATTCTGCACAAGAAAAAGGAAGCCGGATATGGCGCCAATGTCGGCGCAGGATTTGATTTCTTGATCTCGACACATTGGGTCGCCGGATTGGAATTTTGCTATAATTATGTCAAATTCAACCGGGTTATCGGAATGACCGAAGACTACAGCGGACCCAAAGTAAGCATCAATCTTCTTTATTCATTCTAATGCAACATCGCTTCCGGCGCGTGTGACCCGCCAATTTCCTCAAATGTAACTTCCCGAGTAGCTTATTTACGATGAATAAACGCTCACAACCGCAGTTAGCGATCTGCCATCCCGACTCAGAAATAGCGGAACCGCTACACTTAAAAGGCGTATGAGATTAGCAATAATCATTTTAAGCGCAACGCCGCCCTTTAAACTCGCGATGTATGCAAACTTTAAAATTGGTACGTTTCATCCTAATTGAGTGATATCGCCCATGCAACAGAACACTGCGCCAGGTAATTCTCACACCCGAACCATTGAATTAACCGGAACCGCCTTCGAAAATGGGCGCCTTGAAGGCGAATTGATTGCCGGCAGGCTTAATGATTTGATTCATCACGCCAAGCACCATCTGCAAGAGCACCAGGTAACCGAACTGAAAATGAGAAACCGATCAGAACGCTTCGCCACGCTTCTGCAAAACGTCGCATCTGATTGGCTGGAAGAAGCCTCAGGATTAGCAGACGGAGCCGGCGCTGATTTCGAAGATATTATGCTTCTTAATTGCAATCCCGATATTCTGATTCGCGCCAATCGTCCCAGTTGCAGTTCCTTCATCCGGATCGAGCCGGAGCGCGTGTTGCTGGGCAAAATACGGGATACCCGGAATCGGACCCAGCAATTCCTGGTTCGTAAAAACGCGAGCAGACTGCGTTGTCAAATCGGAAAAACCATCGGGCATTTGGGATATGGCCACGCATTCAGCGAAACCGCAATTGCCGGGGCATGTAACACCGGCGGCATCATCGATTATTCCGGCGAAAACCCCCACTTCGATGATTGTCACGCGTTGCGCTACATTGCCGAATGCGCGCAAACCCTGGCTGAAATTCCCGATATTTACGATGAATTGATTCGCAAAGGCGCAATCGGCGGATCGGAATACAACCGGGGCGCAATCCTGCTGTTCGCAGACAACAATCGGGGTTTGCTCCTGGAATCGGCGAATAATCATTTTCAAACGCGGGTGATCGATAGTCATTTTCTGGCAGTGACCAATCATTTTCTGCTGCAGGAAATGCAAAAACTGGAAATCAATCAACCCGATGAAAATACAAACCTGCGCAGGAATCGCCTGGAGGTGCTCCTGTCGCAGCTCGAGCCAGGCGCTCCGATTCAGCACTATTTCAGCATCACCCGGGACAGGCAGAATGCACCATATTCGCTTTGTAACGATGATACGCAGCACCCCTGGATGACGCTCTCGGCGCAAATACATGAAATCAATCGCGCGCAGCCCCGGACATCGAAAACCTGGTTCTGTTGCGGGCATCCGGCACACTCAGTATTTCTGCCGTGGTCGCTGCAAAATGGAAAAACCTTCAATCACCTGGCAGCCGGTAATTTTTATGCCGCATCGGATCGCATTTACCAGCAATACAAAGGGATGAGTTTGCATTTTTGGAATCTCGCTGAATTTGAACGCCGGGCAACCGAATCCTATCCGAATTCAAACTCGTCACCCGAAAATGACGAATTGGCACTGGCTGATCAGGCGTACCAGTTGCTGGTTTGTCAATCGGATGGAGACGGCTCTCTTCCGCCGGCTTGACGCAAGCGAAAAATCACGCTTCAAAGGAGAATTTTCTTTTAAACCAGAGGCTGAAAAATGATGGCGTTGAGTGATTTGCCCTTGCAAGCGAACCATGGATTTAATTCATGAATGTATCAATTTTAAAAAAAGGATAAAACCAGATGGCAATGAACTTAATTCTTCCGAAAAATTATAAACCGGCATTGAATCTCAGGGATACCGAAAAAGCCATCCACCTGATCAAACAATTTTTTCAGGTGAACCTGGCATTCGAACTAAACCTGATGCGGGTGACTGCGCCGATGTTCGTAGAAGCCGGAACAGGCATCAACGATGATTTGAACGGCGTCGAACAACCGGTCGCTTTCAATATCAAGGCTGTCAACGGAATCGGCGTTGAAATCGTGCAATCGCTGGCGAAGTGGAAACGCATGATGCTGGCTGATTATGGCTTAAAACCCGGCGAGGGGCTTTACACCGATATGAACGCCATCCGCCCGGATGAGGAATTGGACAATTTGCATTCGATTTACGTCGATCAGTGGGACTGGGAGCGCGTTATCAACCAGCGAGAGCGCAGCTTAAAATTTCTCAAAACGATTGTGAATAAAATCTACGATGTCATCAGGAGAACCGAAAAATATATTTGCTATCAATTCCATGCAATTAAGCCCATTTTGCCCGAAACAATTCACTTTGTCCACAGCGAGGAATTGGAGCAAAGTTATCCGGATCTGAATCCGCGGGAAAGAGAAGATGTCGTGTGCAAGGAACATGGCGCGGCATTTATCATCGGCATTGGCGGCAACCTGCAAAATGGCAAACCACATGACGGAAGAGCGCCGGATTATGATGACTGGTCAACGCCCAACGAGCGCGGTTTCAAAGGGCTGAATGGCGACATCCTGGTACACAATCCGGTCTTCGATTCCGCTTATGAACTGTCTTCAATGGGCATTCGCGTCGACGCTGATGCGTTGCTAAGGCAACTTGAGATGCAAAATTTGAACGAGAGAAAAAATCTGCTGTTTCACAAACGCCTGCTCAACGGAAAACTCCCGCTCTCGATCGGCGGCGGTATCGGGCAATCGCGGCTGTGCATGTTCTACCTGAGAAAAGCTCACATCGGCGAAATTCAGGCGAGTATCTGGCACGAAGACATGATCAGGCAATGCCGCGAAAATAATATTTTTCTGCTTTAAGGGGCTGATGTTCCAAACTGCGGATTCGAAAGCGCTGAGTTTCATTCCATACCGGAGAGTTTTTTCGAAACCTGAAGAATTGGCTCTTCAGTCCGGGTATTCCGATGGATCTATGGTTGGAAAATCATCGCAGGCGCATTTGATTCAGGGACATTTCGGAAGAATGTAAAGTGACAGGATCAACCAGCCGCATCCGCACTGCAACGAAATATTCGCAACATCCATTAACCGCCATTCGCCTCAATCCTTCTGACGTCCCTACAATGCTCGCTTAATTTTTTGAGATATTTATTATTATAATTTAATTGGACATTTAGATCGAAAACTTATATTTTTACTGCTCTGCACGGAAGCAGCGCCGATTACCAAAGCGCATCAATACTGCATTGCGCTTGAAAGATTAACCCAGACGGAGACTTAATGAGAAGAAATATTGTACACGAAGGTTCATCCAGGCTCAAATACGAGATCAGGGGGATTGTGGGGATTGCGATGATGCTCCAAAAAATGGGTGTGAATATCACCTGGGAAAATATCGGTGATCCGATTCAAAAGGGAGAAAAACTACCTGAATGGATCAAACAAATCATCACAAAATTAGCCACGAAAGATGCGCCGTATGGGTATGTCGAAACACAGGGCGTCCTCGCGGCACGCGAATTTCTGGCAACGGAAATTAACAAGCGCGGCGGCTATCATTGCGCGGCAGAGGACATCCTGTTTTTCAACGGTCTCGGCGATGCGGTGGCAAAAATTTTCGGCTATTTGAAACGTGAAGCGCGTGTGATTGGCCCGTCACCGGCATATTCCACCCATTCATCGGCTGAAGCAGCCCATTCCGGCTATGAGCACCTGACGTATGAACTGGATCCGGATCATCGCTGGATGCCCGATTTGGAGGATTTGGAAAACAAGATCAAATATAATGACTCTATCGCCGGTATTTTGATCATCAACCCGGATAATCCCACCGGGGCGGTGTATCCGCGTTCACTGCTGGAAAAAATCGTCTCGCTTGCCCGGCAGTATGACTTATTCATGATTTGCGATGAGATTTACGCGAACATTGTCTACAATGGCGCGCAAACAGCACAACTCAGTGAGGTAATCGGCGACGTGCCCGGGATCGCGCTGCGGGGAATTTCCAAAGAATATCCCTGGCCCGGTGCACGCTGCGGCTGGATCGAAATTTTTAACCAGGACAAGCCTGAATTCAAACAATATATCCGCAGTCTCATCAACGCGAAAATGCTCGAAGTCTGTTCGACGAGTCTCCCCCAGTACTCGATTCCGCTGGTGATGGGCGATCCGCGCTATCCGGATCATCTTAATTCGCGGCGAGTATGCTTCGAAAAGCGCGCCAATGAAGCCTTTGAAATTTTTTCCACTGTGAAGGGCATCAAAGTTGTCAAACCGCAGGGGGCATTTTATATGTCCATTCTGTTCGATGAAAATGTTCTGAACCGCGATCAATATTTACATATCAGAAATTCGGAGGTCCGAACGTTTATTCGAAATTTGATTCAGCAGGTCGAGACCGACAAACAATTTGTCTATTACCTGCTTGCCGCCACCGGCATTTGCGTGGTTCCTTTGACCGGATTCTGCTGCAACAAAAAAGGATTCCGGATTACGCTGCTCGAAACGGATGATGAAAAGCGCAGATGGACTTATGAAACAATTGCCGAGAGTATCCGGTCTTATCTGAATTCCGCTGGCGAACAAAGACCAGCGGCAATAGAGCACACTGAAACCAAACAGTTCGAGAAGCTTTTGATCTAATGCATGATATATCTGGTGTAACATGTTTCAGCACGATACTTCTTTCAACGTGGTGCAACCTGGTAGATTTGAAATTTATTGAAAATTGGAACTTGCTTTCAAATAATCAGCACCACAAAATTGACGTTCAATTTGCATTTATTCCGCCCATGCAACACATCTACCCCACGAGCCTCATTGCCTTTCGTACTATCAAAATGGCAGGAAGCTGTTTTGGATATGGGATAAAAACAAGTTACCCATTTCAATTTCTTAAGTGGCTGATTATCAAAATTATTTTTATGCAAAATGCCCAGGCTTTTTGATCCCACCTCCTTAATCGCTTTCAGGCATTTCGATATTTGGCAAACAGACGTCTGACTTTGAAAAATGATTACTGATGACAGAAATGATCTACTCAATCGCAAATTTAAGGAAACACGGCGATAAAATCGCACTCATTCACTACCTGGGGCAAGACCGACAAACGGAAATGACGTTTGACCAGCTCTCGCGGCTATCCGCACAACTGGCGCATCAGCTTCTGCTGCGCGGATTGAAATCAGGACAGTTCGTTGGAATTTATATGCAGCGCAGCCCGTTGCACATCGCAGCCATGTTGGCAATCCATCACTGCGGGGGCGCGTTTTTCAGCCTGAATCCCAAGCTCAGTCCTCAGCAGGTGCAATTCAGCAGCAGACTTTGCCGCGCGCCCCTATTGCTGATCGATCAACATGCCCTGCTCCGGTTAGCAAATCTCGAAGGTGATCAACTCGATTCCACAAAAATAGAGCTTGCAATCACCGAAAATTTGAAGCCGCTACATGCAAGCATTCTCGCAAAAGTGGATCAAAAATTTCCTATCGAAGTGCTGACTTTGGATCTCCAGGCTCCGCTCCCGCCAGAAATCCAACTACCGCGGATTACGCCGCACGATGTGGCGCTGGCGCTCTTCACATCAGGATCGACCGGCACGCCCAAAGGTGTGATGATTTCTCACCAGGACTTGCAGAACCGCGTGGCAACCGAATGCCGTGATTTCCGATTGCAGCCTTCAGATCGATTGCTGAGTCTGCTCCCGTTTTCATTCGATGTCGGGCTTAATCAATTGTTCACCACGCTCAGCACCGGGATCTCACTGGTAATTCTAAACTCCTGGTTGCCCGATGATATCTGCGCCGTTGTGGAAAAACTTGGTATCACTGGCATATCCGGCGTCCCCAATATCTGGGGCGAAATGCTGGCTTATGATGAAAACAAAGTTCGCGCTTGCTTCAGCCGGCTGCGGTATTTCACGATTTCCGGAGGCGGCATGGCTCACTCGCAATTGACCAGACTGCGAGAACTTGCTCCGAATACCGCCATTTATAAAACCTACGGTCAAACAGAAGCGTTTCGCAGCGGCATTCTGTTTCCCGAAGCATTCGGTCTGAAAATGGATTCGGTAGGCAAGGCTGTTGCAGGCACTGATGTTTTCGTGATAACTGGGAAGGGCAAGCTGGCTCAAACCGATGAAATTGGGCAAATCATCCACCGGGGTGATGGCAGCATGCTCGGATATATCGCCGATCCAAAATCAACCAGGCAAAAACTGAGAAGGCATCCGCTTCAAAACGAATCAGTGCTCCATCCGCAACGCGTGGTGTACACCGGCGACCTGGGGAAAATCGATGCCGACGGGTATATTTACGTGACGGGGCGTATCGACAAAATGCTGAAAATCCGGGGCAACCGGGTGTACCCGAAAGAAATTGAGGAAGCGCTCCTCGCTTGCGATGCAGTGCAGGAAGCTATCGTCGTCGGCATCAAGGACTCTTGCGGCGAAACCAGGCTGTATGCCGAAGTAAGATTTAAATCAAACCATTCGCTCAATGAAGAAGAATTGAAGCGTTTCCTCAGCCAAAGGATACCATCATATATGCTCCCATCCCGGATCAGTTGCGTGGATTCTTTCCCGCGGACACCGTCGGGCAAAATCAAACTGGGTGATATTGAGGAGAAATATCGTGAATAAGGAAGATTTTTATGCACAGGTCAGCAAGGATCACCTGGCAAGATTGCTCATGAAAAATTAAACGCCCTGCTATATCTATTTTCTCGATATGCTTAGAAAACGTGTGGAACTGTTAAACAGCCGGCTTAAATCGCGCTTTGAGATCCATTTTGCTGTAAAATCAAACCCGCACCCGAATATTTTAAAAACAATCGGGCTGCTGAAGCAAGGTGCGGATGTCGCGTCTGCGGGGGAATTGATGGCTGCCCTGGATTGCGGCATTCAACCTCAAAAAATTGAATTCAGCGGTCCGGGCAAAACTGAAGATGAACTTGCAGCAGCAATTGAATGCGGAATTGGTTCGATCAATGTGGAAAGCGCTGAGGAACTTAAGCATATCAATCAGGTGTCGAAAAAAATGAAAATTCGGTCAAATGTCGGTTTGCGGCTTAACCTGGATTTCCCAAAATTGAAATCCGGTTTGCGAATGGCAGGATAAACGCAATTCGGTATTCCGCCTGGCGAATTGGAGGCAGTGATTCATTATCTGAAGAATCATGAATCACACCTCCATTTTACCGGCTTACATGCGCACGCCGGATCCCAGGTACTGGATGCGGAATCTATTGCAGCATATATGAAGATGGCGCTCGAACAAGCGAACGAAATCTATCAGAAATGGCAGTTGCCGGTTGAAAAAATTAATATTGGCGGCGGATGGGGCGTTAACTATTTTCCGAATCAAAAAAAACTTAACCTTGACCATTTAGCAGATATTCTGATGCTCATTCTCAGCCAACAACGCTTCAGAAGCATGCTTGGGAAAACCCGCCTGATCATCGAACCCGGACGCTATCTGATTGCAGAAATCGGGATTTATGCTGCCAAAGTTCTGTATCGAAAAAAAAATTCTGACAGGGAATTTGCCATTGTTGACGGCGGAATGCATCATAATTATGTGCTGGCTGGCGGTATGGGGCAGGTTATCCGCAGAAATTTTGAAATGGATATTTTGCACCAGAAGAAATCGCTCGAAATGCAGCGCTCCCGGTTCAAAATTACTATCGCCGGAAAATTATGCACCCCCCAGGATATCCTCGCGGTGGATTATGAGTCGCAAGCCGAAGCTCTTCCCGGTGATATCGTTGTTTTTTTCAATTGCGGCGCTTATGGTTTGACAGCCAGCCCGAATAGCTTTCTGAGCCATAATAAGCCCGGGGAAATTTTTATTTCTAAAAAGCTGGTTTGAAACAGAAATAGCCAATATAGTCAATCGGATTCTTTACTCGCCAGGGCGGATTGCTTTATGCTGAACAGGCGAGTGAGATAATTCGCCAACCCATCGGCAATAATACGATTGGCATCCGACGTAAAATGCACCATATCAGCGTCATGAATGTTCTCAACGCTTCCTGACCCGGTCGAATAGCGCAAGTGCGTCAATTGTGTGAACCCGCTGCGAGGCAACCAGAGAATCCAGTTGTCGATACGCGTACATTTCCCGCCCGAGTAACTCATTCGACTGTGGCAGCAGCAGATAAATCACTTCCACTTTATTTTGGAGCGCAAATTGTCTGCTTTGATGAATCAATGCACTTATCAGGTCTATATTAACCAATTTGCGGCGATGCTGCTTTTTCCCGCCCGGCGATAACGCATCGAGTTCTTCACCGACAGCGCACACAAAAATGGCGTTGCCCGTCTTCGCTGAAACCACTCGAATCGCGCATAATGCGGATCATGCTGTCTGATATAATCCAGTAAATCCGGATTGGCTGGCAATTGTTGCAGGTATTTTCGAATCGGTGGTATGTGCGGCTCGAGCACCGAATCGCGCAGCGTTAACCGGGGTTTCAACAGCGGCAATCCAATCGTAGGATACATAAATGGCAGGTAATGGCAATCAAGCAGTTCACCGACATCCGAACCGATTCCGATGACCACCACCTGCGGGTGGAACCGCTCCACGACATCCTGCAGCGTCAGGTAAATCTGATCCAAGCCGTACAGCTCTGATGAAAAATTCAGCGTTTCAATGGATTCATTCTCCAGATAGGCGTTGACGATTTCATCATTGGTCACATTGACATAGCTGGCGATGCGCGAATCGCCTAAAAATATCACCCGCAATTTTTTCGATGCCCCGGGAGCAAGTCCGACATTTGAGCGCGATCCAAACCTATCGTAATTCACTGTTTTAAAATGGGCTTTGGCTCGATTGCGCCAGCCACGCACATCGTCCGGCTCAATGTGCAATTTATCATCAATGAATCGCCCTGTACGCTTGATCGAATTCCAGGGCAGATAAGCTCTGAGGTACCATGTTTGCGGAATGATCTCCGGCAGCATGGGCGCGACAATTTGTTCTGTCAGCGCAAGCAGCAGGCACACACCGAAAAATTTCCAGCGTTTTTTCAGATAATATAAAAATGGTTTCCAACGGTATTCATCTGAAAGTCGCACGATCTCTCCTGCTGTTTTACTTTGCCTTGAGCTACTCATTTTACCACACTAAAAGGCAATGGCGTTTCATGGGCATGCCTTCTCGAACCACCATAAGCCGTTAATTTCTCTAATTCATTTCCTCGATAAATTTTGCTCTTCGTGGAAATCCTTGCGCCTGCATGCAATTTGGGCGGCTCTTATCCGTACTAAAATTGAAAATATATAAAATTGCCGGCGGGCGCACTGAAAACGATTATCAGGTAGAACGTTACGTACAGAAAGCCGTATTTTACAAAAGCCGGCATCTGCCACAATTTGTTGAGTTCATCCTCATGATAGAGATGGAAATCAATCACCAGCAAAGGTGAGATATACAACAGCACGCGCAAAAATATATCTGCCACATCAGGTGTAATGCTTATATCTGTAACCAGATGATAGGTCCAGATACCAATTTGATGCAGCGATGACGCCCTGAAAAACAGCAAGCCGAACGCTGCTACATGAAATGTCGCCAGGACGGAGAGAACGCGGATGAACGGCGAAAACCGTGTGGGCTTTCTATTCCGAAAGCGACGGGTTTTGAGGACAAAACTCGTATAAATGATCAAGATCAATCCGTTATAGCCGCCCCATAAAATGAAATTCCACGATGCGCCATGCCACAGTCCCATAATAAGAAATGTCAGAATGACCACTACCCTGGCATTGAGATAGCGCTTGCCGATTTTCACCTTCGCCAGCGGAAAAAACAGGTAATCCCGAATCCATGATGTCAGGCTGATATGCCACCTGTTCCAGATTTCCTGGATATTTTTGGAAAAGAAGGGCGCCCTGAAATTGAGCATAATATCGAATCCCATCAAACGGGCGGTTCCGCGCGCAATATCGGAATAGCCTGAAAAATCGCAATATAATTGAAACATGAACGCATAGGTGGATACCAAAATCAACCCGCCGTTTCCGGTTGCACCATCGAGTGCCAGTGTTGAATCCGCATAGGAAATAAATGCTGCCAGATTATCCGCGATGAACAGCTTTTTGAATAATCCCCAATAAATCAACAGAAAGCCCTCGGTCAGGTTCTCCTCGCGGAATTTCCGGGGAGCCTGAATTTGCGGCAGCAGGTTTTTTGCGCGCTCAATGGGACCGGCAACCAGTTGGGGGAAAAATGAGACGAATAGCGCATAATCCAGAAAATCAGGCGTCGGCTCGATTTGCCGGCGATAAACATCGATGGTATAACTCATGCTCTGAAATGTGAAAAATGAAATGCCAACCGGCAACAGGATATGTAACGTCGGCGCATCGACCTGAAAACCAAATTGTGATAAAAGCGCATAAAAATTGGCAATAAAAAAATTGAAATATTTGAAGAATCCGAGCATGGTGAGATTCACACCAATACTCAATGTGAGGAACCGTCGCCGGGTGGTCTCAGAGGTATGTCGGTGTATTTTCAGAGTACAGAAATAGTCCGTAACTGTTGTAATAAAAATCAAGCCAAGAAAGCGCCAATCCCAGAAACTGTAGAACAAGTAACTCGCGACCAGGAGCAGCCTGTTTTGCTGTTTGTGCCGTAGTGACAAATACAGCATGTACACCAGTATAAAAAACAGCCCGATTTTTAGAAGTATGAAGTTCATTGATGATTTTATCGATCCAAACTGAAATTTGAACCTTCGATTTCACCAAATCAGTAATTGACTGGATTTTATCGAAATTTTCAATCGTTACCTCGTGCACGGCGATATCAATGTCAAACGCCTCTTGAAGCACCTGAATCACACTCACCAGGCTTAGCGAATCGATAAGCCCATCATTAATGAGCGAAATATCGGAAGTAACCTCCATATCGATGTTTAGAGATTCGCGAATGAAACTGCTAATCAATTGCGTGACGCGCTCAGCTACCTGTACCTCACCCGATGCCGATATGTCAGGCAATTTCATGCCATACAGAATATGCCCCAACGCCTGTTGTTTTTGCTCCCGATTGATGGCTGTCCTCCCCGGATCGTGCCAGGACTCATAATTTCCGATCAGCCGGTACTCCTCGCCGCTTAATCCTCTTTTGAATTTCGTAATGCCCGGCAGTGCTTCCGGATCGATACCACCAAGATCGAACCAATGGCAACCCAGATCCCTGTAACGCAGAATTGACTGCCAGATGAGAAAATTATGGGCATGAAATTCTGCTGAACGGGGACAGTTCCAGGCGACCAGCGCAAAAACGGTTGATCCAAATCGAATCGGTATCATGCCTGCAATGCGCTCCCCTGATTTGACAGCGAAGAGAAGCTGCATGTCTTTTCCTGCGGCTTCCCACAATGCCTGCACCAATTCCGCCGAGGGCCAGGTGAATTTCTTTTCGATTTTTATTTGTTTATATTGTTCGATGAAAAACTGCAAATCATCCGGCTGGGATGAAATCTGTACCTCAAGCCCGGCAGCTTCAGCTTTGCGCAGCGGATTCCGCCACCGACGCTTCATCGCATTCCGCAGTTCTTCAGTTCTTTTCGACAAATCAATTCGGATCGATGCCCACAACGCCTCCTTTGACGACACCAGTCCGATACGTTCAAACCATCCGGCGGGCAATTCACCCGAATACAAGCAAGGCGTCAGGTGCAGAACAAATTGTGCTTCGTCAACCCAATGATTCTTCAAGATTTCGATAGCTGCTTCAGCTTCAGCCGCATCAAACACCCTTCTATTTTGAATGAATTGTGGTCCATGCTGAATTCTCGCAATCCTCCCAATCACAGGAATTTCCTTTATCAATATCTGTGCGATAGCGACCGGCTCGCCTTCCCTTGTGACTACCTGCCGGATCGGCTCCCACCCGATGCATTGTTGAACCGCCTGCCCATACTCCCAGGTTTGCATCAGATCGGTGTGCCGACAGCGCTCGAACAACTGCTGCCATCGCTGTTTATCCGGTATTGTGATACATTCAAATGAGTTGGTCATAATCAAGTGCGCCTTTCTAAAATCGTTCAGTCGAATTTGCTGACAGGAAGTTAACAATACACAAACAGAGATTCACATTCAGGCATAACTCAAAAATTACTTTACTTATTTATCGTCTGATGTTCGATTTACCTTAATTCTGAAATTATCGCTTGCACAGCTTGATCTGCAAAGCATTCCAGAATATTTGGGAAACTGAGACTACCGGATGGCACCCTATTTATTCACATGTCTGGTAAAGGTTTTCAATTGACATTTTGACTTAAATATCGTAAGTTACTATTCCCGATTATTTGCCCTTGGAAGGAACCCGAAATTCCTAAAAAACTGGCTCACAATTTAATTTCATTATACTTAGGAGTTATCAACATTGCCAGATAGCAAAATTCTGAAAGCAGGACCAATACAATCGACTGTCGACCTGCGAACCATGATCCGCGGACATATCATCGAGGGAACCTGCGCTCTGCTCGAACAAGGAAAAACGCGCCGCTGTCAAGCGTTTGAATCAGGTGACTGGAGATCATGGCGCGATCACCTGCGAAAAAAAGTGACGGAGCCAATGGGTGAGATGCTATTCGGTGAAGACGGACCGCCCCTCAACGTGCGACTGATTTCAAAACAGGTATTGCCGCAGTGCGACATCGAAAATGTGTTGTTCGAATCGTTGCCCGGCTGGGACGTCAACGCGTCCGTTTTCCTGCCGAAAAAAGATACCTGTCCCCCACCCTGGCATGCGATCGTTGTGCCGGTGGGACACAGTTCGAAGACGCGCGAGAACTATCAAATTCCGGCGCAGGTTTTTGCAAAGCTGGGCTATGTAGCTATCATTTTCGATCCGCCGGGCATGGCTGGCGAAAAACAGGGCGGCAACGATCATTTCGACGATGGCGTGCGCTGCTATTTAACCGGGCAGACATCGAACCGCTATTTTGTGATAGACGCCCTGCGTTGCATCGACTACCTGGCAAGTCGCCCTGATATCGACTTGAGCAACGGCGTCGGGATGACCGGCGTCAGCGGCGGCGGCACCACAACCATGCACGCCGCGCTCATCGATGAACGCATTCGCGCTGCCGGACCGGCTTGCTGTGCCGCCCCGAGTGCGCTGCATCCGGTACGCGATTGTTACGCACCCTGCACCGAAGCATTGGCTCCGAAGCGCTTTGCCAATGGGATCGATAATGTGGATTTGCTGATTGCCGCGCTGCCCACTCCGCTGCTGTTTATTTGCGGCGAAAAGGATGAAGTTTTCAAAATCGAATGGAGCCGGCAAATCGCCGACGATGTTCGGTTTGCCTATCAGAAAGCCGGTTTCGGAGAACATTTCCGCTTTTACGCCGACCCATCCGGACACGCGTATACCGTAGAAATGGCGCTGCATTTCACGAGGTGGATGGATCGCTGGATCAGCAATCAACCGGGTCGTGTCCTGTCTGAACTATCGAAAAATGATTTCGAAATGCTGCCGCCGGAGCACCTGTATTGCTACCCAAATCTTGAAGGCAATATATTCACGATGAATAAAGCGCTGGCAGAATCGTTACGCGGAAAGCGCAACCCTCAAAACCTTCGTAACGCGGCGATAGAACTTGTTAATTTGAAGTTACCGGTGAATGCTCCGCGGGCGAAAGCCGGTGCACCCACACAAATCTGGGTGCATCACCTGCAGGAACTGCTGCTGCAACCGGAACCGGGCATCGAGTTGCCGGCGACTTTCATGTATCCGATTGAGCAGGCGGAAAAACGCGGGGCAGTGCTCTTTTTCGATGAACGCGGCAGATGGACGGCGCTGCGCAAAAACGGGCTTCTCGCGGAAGCTGTGAATTTCATCAAGAGAGATCACGTGCGCGGCTCGGTGCTGACCGTAGATTTGCGCGGATGGGGCGATACAAAACCGGCTGACATGCCCTAAGATGTCGCCGGCTGGGCGCACACCACCCGCTGGATCGCATACGTCTCCGCAGCAATGGGCGACCCGATTCTCGCGATGCGCATTCGCGACGGATTGGCTGCGCTCGAATACCTGCGCACACGCCCGGAAATTGATCCGAGGAAAATCGTCATCGGTGGCTATGGCATGGGCGGGATCGTTGCACTGCACCTGGCGCTAATAGATGGCACCGTCGCCGGCGTTTTCAGTTGGGACGGTCTGGCAACGTTCGAATCGCTGGCAACCGCTGAACGATATGCCTGGTCACACGAGGATTTTTTCCCTTTCGTGCTGAAATATTACGATTTGCCAGAACTGGCAGCCCAAGTCGCCATGCCCGGGCTGCTGGCGAATCCGCTCGGACCCGGAAAAGAAGCACTCGACTTCCTTTCAGTCAAGTCCCTGTATGCGAAAGCAATGAAAAAAACAGAATCCTTCAAAATTGAAACCGGGAAAAATTCGCGCCAGGCAATTCTATCTTTTATCAACAGATTGATTTATTGATGAACTGATTAACATTCAAGGAGACACCCATGCCGAAAAAAAATCATTCCATGACTGATATCGCTCCCACGGTCTCACAAATCCTGAAAATACCAGCACCGGCGGAAGCAACGGGCACATCGATTATGGAAATAGCCGATTCGCTCTCATCCTGTGAAAAACTCGCGATTATTGCGCCGGATGCGCTGGGCGACTTTGCCTGGCAGCAATGGCAGGATGAAATGCCCTTTCTGAAATCGCTGCATGCAACACACAGCCTGACACTGCGATCGGTGTTGCCCTCGATTACACCGGTTAATTTTGCGACGATGGTTACCGGAACCGATATGAACGGGCATGATATCGCATCGCGTGAAGATAATTTCGCCTGCGAAACCCTGTTCGATGTCATTCGCAACGCCGGGAGCAAAAGCGCTGCGGTTGGTTTGGATAACTATACCGGCAGCGTTTTGCTGGGACGATTTGCGGATATGTGCGGCAATGCCGGTAAAGGCAGCGATGATGATGTTGCAGATAAAATCCTGGAATTCGTGGAACGGGGAGCACCGCGGCTCATCATTGCGCAACTTGGTCGCGTGGATGATGTATTCCATAAATTCGGTCCCTCTTCGCCCTTGGTTGTGCCCATGCTGCGCGCCACCGATGCGCGCCTGAAAAGGCTGGTTGAGCGCCTGAAACCGCTGGGCTATGGGATCATCATCCTTTCCGATCACGGTCAGCACGATATTGAAAATCCCACCGATCCCAACTACCGCGGCACTCACGGCACCGACTCGGATAAGGATTGCCTGGTTCCGTGTACGTGGGTGTGATGGTTTCGGAGCAGGTGCCGCTTTGCTAAACCTGCCTGGTTTGGCAAAGCTTAAATTCAAAATGAGCGATTTAAGCAGAAATCATTTTTAACTTGACATTCACAAAAATTTTTATCATCAATAATAAACAACAATTTTACCTAATCGGAGACTTTGGAATGAACCATTTTGCACCACCTGGTTTCGATCTGGCAACACTTCCCTACCTCACCCCCGCCCAGACGCGCTCAATTTCCGCTGAAAATCCAACCGGTGAAAAAGGCAAGGGCGGCATGGCGATCCCGGACCTTTCCAATCCGGATGTACCGCATTCGGCGGCTGCGGCTGATTTGGGGCAGGGCTGGAAAGTGCGCCCATTCCTGAAACCCAAAGCCGGCGAAACGGTCACCCTGATGGATGTCGACGGACCGGGCGTGATCCAGCATATCTGGATGGCTACCGGCGCGAACTGGCAGGGCAACGGACGCGGTTGCGTGCTGCGTTTTTATTGGGATAGCGAGCCCACGCCCTCGGTGGAAGTGCCGATGACGGATTTTTTCGCGGTGGGACACGACCTGTTCGCGCGGGTGAATTCGCTGGCAGTGATCGTGAATCCGCAATCCGCACTCAATTGCTACTGGCAGATGCCCTTTCGAAAATACGCAAAAATCACTTTCACCAATGAACTGGCTCAAGACCTCAACCTGCTGGCGTTTCAAATCACGTATGCCGAAACCGAAGTACCGGAAAATGCCGGCTATTTCCATGCCCAGTGGCGCCGCGCAGTGACCCGGCGCGAGCACCCGGACTATGTGATCCTGGATAACGTGACCGGGCAGGGACGCTATGTCGGCACGTTCCTCGCCT
>JAFGMA010000247.1 GCA_016927835.1 Candidatus Zhuqueibacterota bacterium
CGACTCCGCTCACCATAAAGTCATTATGACTATATTTTTTAATCGCTTAAGCGAAGCTTCATCCTGAGCGGAGTCGAAGGATGAACTGTCTTTAGCCTTATTTTGCAGAACTCTATGTAAAAAAAATTGACAATTAACAAAACTCCCCCCAAAAAGGTAACACATTATTTACGAATTGGAATTCAAAATTATCCGCAAAAAAGCGAATGCGTTTTACGATTACCAAAATCATGGATTTCCCGGGGCTTTCCTGTAATTTTCAAATATCTGATTAGCCTGCTTCATTCATTGAATTGCTAAGGTCGCGATTATCGAGCATCAGGCAATATTCGGACAAAAAAGGTACACAAACACAATTTAGCCACGGTTTTTCACTGATTAAACACGGATAAGCGTAATACAGCACAAAGAATCTGTATTTCATCCTTGCCAACAGTGGCTAAAAAACGAAAGCCGCTTCTTTATGAATAGTCCAGGTTAGGCTTGCATCTTTTGCGAGCAGAAATTTTCCTGAAATGATTACCGAAAATGGACAATGAGGCAAACGCCACGTTCCGGGAAATTCCTGACCGAAATTACTCATTTAACCTCTGGCAATCCTTCAAAAATTGAACCTTCCCGTCCGGCGTCTTCCCGGTGGTCTGAAAGGCATGCAGTACCAGTCCGTCCGCATCTTCGCAGTAAATCGGGAAACGGTGGTCGGGCTGGAGAAAGTACGTTTTGATGTTCGACAGGGTCAAATTTTTTACGTGCCGACAAAAAACAGAGGAGGCAGGTACCTGACCGAACATCGCGTATTCCGGGTATCTTTGTTCGGCTTCGGGCACGGGCAGTGCCGGATCGATAAATTCGCTGCCGCCGGCGTATTGAATGATGACATTCGACAGACTCACATTTTCCACCGGACAATCAGGCAGACCGGCGACAATGACCGGGACATGGGCGTCAAAGCGCGGCTTGAAACCACGGTAAGCGTGCGAAGGGGGGAGGTAGTTCCCGACATTCGTGGCGATAATGTTGCTAATAATAATATTTTTCACCGTTCCCGTCGCCGGTTTGGGAGCATCTGGCAAAACCGGGCGCGCCCGGTTGCCCAGCCGAATGTAAAGCGGATTATTCAAATTGTGCATCGTCATATTCGAAATCACCACGCCGTCCATGATTCCGCCGTCGACGATTGCCAGCGCAATGCCCGAATTCCAGGTTTCAAAAATGTGGCAATCGGAAACGCGGATATTTTTGAAACCGCCATTTGATTCGGTGCCGCATTTAATGGCATTGCTCAGACTGGTGAGGGTACAATTGGAAATACTGACATTTTCACACGCGCGGTTTGACGTGCTTTTCAGCACAATCGCGTCATCCTCCGAGTCGACGTAGCAGCCGGAAATATTCACGTGGTGGCAGCCGTCAATATCGATGCCGTCGTTATTGAAATTCGCCTCGCGGCTGAGCACGGTCATGCCGGAAATATCGAGGTGGTCGCAGGCGAGGTAGTGCTGCACCCACATCGGTGAATTTTGAATGGTGACATTTTCCAGCGAAATGTGGCTGCATTCGATCATGCGAATCATGTACGGTCGGTTTTTGTACGGATGTCGAATGGGCGGAAATTTGTGACCCTGCCCGTCGATGGTGCCTTTCCCAATAATGGCGATATTTGTTTGCTTTTCCGCATAAATCAGGCTGCGGCTGGTGTAATTGTCGGTGTACGACCGAAATTCAGGAATGAGCTCCGGGTAGTCCGCGAGAGTGGTGCTGCCGAGGAGGACAGCATCAGCCGTCAGGTGCAGCGTGACGTTGCGTTTCAGCACCAGCGTGCCCGAAAGGTACGTGCCCCCGGGAAACCACACTTCACCGGTCCCGGCAGCCGCGCACGCGTCAATCGCCTGTTGAATGGCGGTGGTATTCAATTTCACGCCGTCGCCCACTGCGCCATAATCGAGTACGTTAAACTGACCGGACATTTCGGCGGCGTGCAAAATGCTTAGATTCGCAAATAGCGAAATAAGGATGAATGGCAATTTCCGCATGGCTTTCTCCCGAATTGTTGAAATATGTGAATTTGCTTTTTCGCCAGAGTGAACCGAAAATACAATCTGCTCAAGTTGCCCTTCCCTGTTATTCAGGGAAGGGGCAAGAGCTTGAACCTGTGTGCACTAAGAAAAAATTGAAGCAGTCAGACTGCAAGAAACATAAAGCGAATAAAAACAAAATTTAATCCGCTTGATGAATAGGATTCAAAACGAATGGAGATTTATAATCGTTTTGGTCGTGGAACCAAATCGGTGAGGTTTGCCACATGCACGGGTTCACCGCTGTAAATACTTTCGCGGGCAGCCACGCCGATCAGAATCGACATGGCGCCATCTCGGGTACCAGCAGCGTGTTTCAACGGATCGGGCATGTCCGGATTTTTAAAGATTTGATCCTTTAAGCGTACGTCGCCGCCACCGTGCCCACTGGTGTATTTGGGCACCCGAATCACTTCGTAGTCGCCGAAATTATCCATCACCGCAATTTCATTGTAGCTTTTGTGGGTTTCGTCGCCTTCCTGTTTCATCTCAGCCGCATGTTTATCTGCCTGACTGATGCTTGCCGAGGATTTTTCGAGCCAGGGAATATCTTGCCACGAGTCAATACGCCCTTTAGTGCCGTTAAGCGCAATGCGCCAGCCTTCGTATGGAGAATAGGTGGTCAGCGAATAACTGACGTAAACATTATTTGCATATTTAATCTGGACTGCCATTTTATCGAAAATATCGATTTCCTTACGCCAGAGGCAGGCATCTCTGATGTATCCGTCATATTTTTCATTGTCAACATAAAGCCGCATCATGTGCTCATCCTGTGTAATATCCCAGAAAAATTTGCATTTTTCTCTGTGGGGGCAGGCGCGGCAATGGGTGTGGCGGAACGAATTATTACGCCCGTAATGTTCCAGATCGCCCCAGCCAAACACCTCTTCCGGGTCCGAATCGAGCCACCAGTTTAGCAGATCGAAATGATGGGTAGCTTTGTGCACCAGCAGCGTACCCGAGTGATCCCGCAAGCCGTGCCAGCGCCGGAAGTAAGAAGCACCGTGGTAGACATTCAAATACCAGTGAAAATCCACCGAAATGATTTTGCCGATTCGCTCTTCGGCGAGTAATTCTTTGATGCGCGTCGTATGCGGCGTGTAGCGATAATTGAAAGTTACAATCACTTTTTTGCCGGTACGGCGTTCGGTGTCAAGAATTCGCTGGCATTTCACCTCATCGGTGGTGAGCGGTTTTTCGGTGATCACGTTTGCTCCCAATTCCATCGCCCTGGTGATAAATTGATCATGCGTTGCATCGACAGTGGTGACGATGACGGTGTCCGGTTTGGTTTTCAACATCATTTCATCGAAATCTGTGAATGTGGGGCAATTGACACCCATATACTGTTTCGCCAGGGTAAGCCGACCGGGATTGATATCGCACAAGCCTACAAATTCGGTCTGGTCAGAATATTGGTCTACCACATCTTTGCCCCACATGCTAATACCTCGCACGCCAGTACCCACCAGCGCCAGACGCAGTTTTCCTTTTTTAGGTGGTTTGCTCCAAAGCGCCGAGAAAGGATTCAACAGCATTGCGCCGGCAGCAGCAGCACCGGATTTTACCATGAAGTTCCGTCGATTAATCGTGCTCTGCCGGTCACGGGCAGCTTCTTGTTTCAAATGGGTGTTTTTCATATTGTAACTCCCTGAATTTAACGGTTAATGAGATATTTAAATAACTCGTGAAGATTCTGATATCGAAATATGTGACGCGTGGGATCTGCAATTCTTCCACGATGTTGCCAGCGCGGCTTCATCCATCGAAGGGGCGATCCATGGCTGTTGGAGCCGGCAAATTGCTGCTTGATTTCTGCCAAAATCGGGGCGGTGGTGATGATGAGCCAATCTTCCGCAGACGGCAACGCATCGCGCAGCAAGCGGTTTCCGTAAATTATGGGAATCGAGGGCATGACGACTCCTGATTATTTTTCCAATGTTTGCCAGAGACACGTTGCAACCGATTTTGCCGGCAGCGACGCACACACCTGTTGCCCCCGGAAAAGCAACCGAAAATTTTGTTCGAACTCTGTCTGGTTAACCAGCACCACCACTATCGACCGATCAGGATTTTGAAACGCCACTGCGGTGAGGGTTTCCCGGTTTCCGGTTTCGCACGTAATCCGACGGGCACCGCGCCGGATAAATTTCGAAAACTGCCCGATTAAAAAATATTCCGGCGTCCGGTACCAATCGGGATTGTCCCCGTCGCGCTTGATCAGCATGGTGGGCGAAAGCTCACCGAGGTGGTTCCACGGTCCTTGATTGTGTTCGTCGGTGGTTTGGGTTGACATCGTCACCCAATAGGTGTAAGCCGTTGCCCCTTGGCGAAAATAGTCCTGGATCGCAGCCATTCCCCGAACACCAAACTCCGAGTGCTCGCTAATCAGCACGTCGGTGTCCGGGTGGCGCTGTTTCAGGCGCGACATATTTTCGACCGGGGCATCCGAATAATTGTGAAATGCAACCGCGTCCACGCATGTCCCCTTGCCTGCCGACTTGAGTTTCATCAGCACCGAATCGGCATTCACCCAGTATTCGAAATTGTGATCATTAATCCACACCTTCACCGGCAGCGCCGGGGGTTGCCGAAAATTTTCGCATATAGCCCTAGCCAGATCGTGTTCCTGCTGCCAGGTGAGCTTCATGCCGGGGTACTTTTCGGGCAAATAATTCGGTTCATTTTGCAGCGTCATCGCGTAGATTGGAATTCCATGCGCGGCATAGGCTTCTATAAATTGCCGGAAGTAACGCGCCAGATGATTCTCATAACCCGGTTTCAGGCTGCCTCCGATGAGGGTACCCGAAGTTTTCATCCAGCCTGGCGGGCTCCAGCAGGAGGCAAAAAATCGAATTTCCTGCGGCGGGACCAGGTTTTGGGCAACTTCCCGCGCCATTTGCAGTACTTTGACAATTCCCAAATCCTGGTCATTTTGAATTGAAAAAGGCGCGTCTTCCCGGTCCTGATAGCTGTAAAAACCCTGCGGGTGTTGCGACACCGCCCGGGCATCTGAGAAATCGGAAGTGCCAATGGTTATCCGAAACAGATTCAGTCCAATTCCACGGGCTGGATCGATAAGTGCTTTAAGCAGCTCGCGGATTTGGGCGTCCGATTTGTTTTTCAATATAGCGTAAACCGTGGTCTCTTCCAGCGACGTTCCTATGCCTGAAATCGTCTGGAACCTTTTTCCGGGATCAATCCGAAAAGTGGTACCCTTCCGGGAGCCGAGTGGTTCAAATTTCAAGTCAGGCTGTCGCTGAAGGCGAAACTGTATTTCGGTTTCTTCGGGTGGATTCGTAAACCAGCGTTCATCTTCAGGCAGCAGTTCCGAACTCCACCAGATTTTTACCGGAATTTCAGCCCGGGCAACACAACAATTTAGCGCCACCAACAGAATTACAATCAAGCGACATAAGCTTTTAGGGAGAAACTCGCCGGATAATTTTCTGCTAACATATAAAGTAAAATAGTGCATCGATGTATGATCGCTCGGTTATTGGTTCTTTTGATGATTTACAATACCTCCTGGCTTCCCAAACGGGAGTTTGGGAAGCAGCAACTGAGGGATTACCATCGAAGTTAGCCTATTCAAAAAAGGATTTCGACAAATTCGGGAGAACAGGATTGCAGTTATCTCCAGAACATTTCCCGCACTGTTTTGTCTTAATTTCAGTTCCTTGCAAAGGTCCGGGCATTTTCGAAAAACGCGAATACGAAAAAAAAGTATTGCCCCAAAATCGGACTTCGGAATACCGGAGCGCTTCACATGGGCAAACTTGAAATCGCCTTTAAGACATGCCCCGGGATACCCAACCGGATAAATCCAAACGTTTTATTCTATTTTTGGCTGAATGCGGTACACATTGGTTGTAGCTAACAGAAACGCTGGTTTTGTGCCGGAGCCACGGGGACGCAAAATGTAAGGTCCGGCGGATGAAGCCGTAACCTCCGGAATTTTTGCCAGCAATTTTCCGCGATTGTCCAGCACCAAAACGCCATGACTGTGGGATTGGGTCAGGCTTCGCGAAAAACGAGACACGATTTCGGGAATGCCATCGCCGGTCAGAGTCAAATCCACAGGATCCGCCGCGTTCATCCTCAACCGTGTAGCAGTAACGCCACAATTCCCTGCCATTCATATCCAGCATCAGCAGCGAGCCAGTTCGGGTTTCGGCGGGAGCTTCTTGTTCGGTAGCCACGGCAATTGCACCTCCGCCCCCGGGATGACCTTTCGGATGATGAAGCGCCTCATAGCAGTTGTTCCCGCCCATCACATCGACGCTCCAGATGACTTCCAGCGCGCAGGTAGTGTACCATTCCCGGTGTCCTGCCGGTGGAAACAATCATCTCGTCGAAACCGTCGCCGTCGTGATCACAGACATCAATTCGTTGAATCGTTTTTTTTGGAATATCACTGTGGGCGAGTAACTTGCCGTTCTGATCCAACAGGTACAAACCAGCGCCGTCACCGCCAAAACAGACCTCGTTGCCGGGGTGATCGGAAAAATTACCCACCTCAATGCCGCGATAATAGGATCCCTGCATTACATATAGAAACGACCAGCGGGTTTCGAGTTTGCGCGTGGTTGGATTCCAATTCAGCGCGTAGGCACCGGGCGCTTTTTTGCGGGTGGTGAGCAGGATTTCATTGATTCCGTCATCGTCCAGGTCGCCGGCAGTTACGGTCATCACTTTGTCACCGTTGCCCACCGGTTCGCGCCAGGTAGCTATCATTTCGAGACGGGCGTTGTAAAACGCGGCGATGCAATCTTCGTAGTTTCGTGCCCAGGTAACCGCGAAGCACGGTCCATCGGGCAACATTTGCGGTCCGTGGCGGCGGTTGTAGTCGCTGCCGGGAAGCAGGTGGCTGTTTCCGTGAGCGGATTTATCGTCGAAAGGATTATCCAGTTCGCGGATGTTGTGGAGCCGGATTATTTCGCGTGGAGCAGAGATCTCACCTTTTGAATTGTCTCCTTCACATGTGATGTATAGCAGGCAGACCAGGAACCCGGGAATCCAGTATAGAGATCGCATCCAATTCCCTCGCGAATTGGGTTGTAAGGATAGTTTGTCATCTGGAAGAGTATAATCAAAATTTTTTGGAAATTCAACTATTTTCGAAGGTTTTCTTGTAATGGCTCAATTATTGGTTCTATGCATGGATTACAATGCCCCCTGGATTTCCAAACTGGCGTTTGGGAACCAGTTACTGAGGGATTAAATCAAATGGTAATGCCTCAGTTACGGGTATTTTTCAAAGGGTATTTAATTGACTATCTGGTATTAATTTATAGAACATTGATGAAACGGATTAGGCGGATTTCTAATGATTTTATCAACTTAAATGTATCTATTTAGAGCGCGTCGGAAAACTCGAGAAATTGTCATTGCGAGGCGTTTTTTGCCGAAGCAATCCCCTGATAAAACGGCTGAGATTGCTTCGTCGCAAAAAACGCTCCTCGCAA
>JAFGMA010000248.1 GCA_016927835.1 Candidatus Zhuqueibacterota bacterium
TAGAGATTGCTTCGCTCCACTGCGTTACGCTCGCAATGACATGCTTAAGAATATGATGTTACAAACTAACCCTTAATAGGTATATAACGATTACGAGCCATTTCATTTCGAGTGCGTAAACCAAAACATGTCTTCCTGTGTCTTATGATAGTAGAAAGGGAGAAAGGTGAATGAAGGAAACCGATGATCTCATCCTGGTTGAAAGAATCAAGGCAGGACAGATAGATGCCTTTCGCGAACTGGTAGACCGCTTCAAACAGCCTGTTTATGCGCTGGCGAGGGATTTGACCGGCAACCATCATGATGCGGAAGACCTGTCACAGGAAGTTTTTATGAGCGTGTATAAGTCGATCAATCAGTTTCGGCAGGATGCAAATTTGCATTCGTGGCTCTATCGGATCACAGTGAATGGTTTTATCAATAAGAAGCGAAAGAAAATATTGCGCATCATAAAGCTTAGTATTGATCGGGATGAGGCTGGGCGAGATTTCGGCGATCCCGTAGAGCTGGGGATAGAAGGGGATCCCGAACGGCATGCCCAGTCCGCGCTCATTCAACGCCATATTTCAGCCGCGTTGGATAAACTTGCGCCCAGGGAAAAAGCGGTTTTCATAATGAAGCATTATCATGACCAAAAAATCCCTCAGATTGCTGAAACGCTGTCTATTTCTCCCGGAACAGTGAAAAGCCTGCTATTCCGGGGAATCCAGAAATTAAAAAAAGAACTATCCTTTTATAAAGCTGATTTAGGTTTGGAGAACCTCTGATGAAAACATGTCGCAAAATTCAAAAGCGCTTCATTGAGGCGCTATACAACGAGTTGGATGAAAGTCATGCGGCTGCATTTCACCAACATTTGCAAAACTGCCGCGACTGTCGGCAGCAGTATGAGCAAATGAAGTCCACACTCGATGTGATGTCTCAGAAACAGCAGGAAGAGCCTGAACCGGTGTTTTGGAGCGGATATTGGACGCGCCTGGCAGCTCGCATGCAGCGAGAAAACGACCGGTCGCTGCAAAGTTCAGGGTATCGGCGCGTTTCCGCTTTCAGGCGCTGGAGCTATCAAGCTGCAGGCGCCATTGCGTTGGTGCTCATCGGCATTTTTATCGGGTATCTCTATTTCGGGCGTCCGATTGATCGGCAAATCGCTGTTAATGAAAAGCAGGATCAGATGAATGCGAACTTGCAATCAATCGCCATCAACCAACAGGCACTGCATTTTTTAGAACGCTCGAAAATATTACTGCTGGGAATGGTCAACCTGGATACACTAACCATCAACGCGGGACAATTGGATTTCGCTCCCCAAAGACAACTCTCCCGTAAATTAATTACAGAAGCCGCTGCCTTCAAACAGCAGTTGCAGCAGCCGGAATATTTGCGCCTGCTGACATTGATTCAGGAATTGGAAATTCTGTTACTCCAGATTTCAAATTCTGAAAATAATCATGATTTGCCGGCAATCGAAATCATAAAAACCGGCGTGGATAACCAGGGAATATTATTAAAAATCGATCTGACTGAAATGATGATCTCAGATCAACTCATACAACAAAATACGAAAAATACCAATCCAAATAAACTGACGCTTTAGGAGTACCGAAATGGTCATATCGCCAAAATACAGACTGATAGTTTTAATCAGCGCCTGTGCATTATTCATCTTCAATCTGATGCCTGCTGTAATTTCAGCCGCTGATAAAGTCGATGAAATTTATCAAAAAGCCTATCATTCTATCCTCGATGAAAAATGGGATGATGCCCTGAAATTGCTGGAGGTCGTCATTCAGGATTACCCGCAAAACCGCTGGGCAGACGATGCCCGATTCTGGAAATGCTATGCTACCGAAAAACGGAATTCTTCGCCGGAAAAGTCGTTCGAATGCTACAAGCAGTTCATCGAAAAATATCCTGACAGCAAATGGGTCGATGATGCGAAAAGCAACATGATTCGCCTGGCAAAGCAATTGAGAAAATCCGGAAAACCGGAATACGAAGCCATGCTCCAATTCTCGGAGCAGAGCGAAGATGAAGAAATCGTTTTGGCAGCACTGCACGCGCTACAGGGTAGGGGGGATGCGCGCGCATTCGAGGCGGTTGAATCGCTATTCAATGATTCACGCGATCCTAAAATCCGCAAAAAAATAGTATATGTTCTGGGAACCTTTGATACCCCGCAAGCGGCAGACAAACTGATCGAAATCGCAAAAAAGGATAAGGAACCCGAAATTCGCAAGGAGGCGCTTTTCTGGCTATCACAGGAACATGCCTCGAAAAAAATCACCCGAATACTCAAGGAATTCGCGCTGGATGATCCGGATCCCGATGTCCGGAAGAAAGCAATTTTTTGCCTGTCACAGGTCAAGAGCGAAGATGCGCTGGATCAGCTTATGGATCTCGCCAGAAAACAAAAGGATAGTTCGGTTCGCAAAGATGCGATATTCTGGATCGGGCAACATTCCGATGCGGAAAAAACAATCGAGTTCCTGGAGGAAATCGTCCTGAAAGACCCTGAAACCGACGTGCAGAAAAAAGCGATTTTTTCGCTATCGCAAATTGAATCTGAGAATGCGACGGAAGCATTGGTTGAAATTGCGAAAAAACATAAATCAATAGAGATGCGGTCGGATGCGATTTTCTGGTTAGGACAAAATGCTGAATCGAAAAAAGTGATCGAGCAAATCAAGGACTTCGCCTTGCGCGATGCTGAGGTACGCGTACAGAAAAAAGCTGTATTCGTGCTTTCCCAACTGTCCGACGATGTCGCTGCAAAAATGTTGATGGAGATCGCCCGCAAACACGATAACTCGAAAATTCGGGAAGAAGCCATCTTCTGGTTGGGACAGAATTCCAGAACTCCGCAGACCATTGACGCGCTGTCAGATTTTGCGCTCAAGGATCCGGATCCGGACGTGCAGGACAAAGCCGTGTTCGCCCTGAGCCAGGTGCCGGAAGGAAAGGGAATTCCCGCGTTGGTGAAATTGGCAAAAAAGCATCCCCGCCTGCAAGTGCGGAAAAAAGCCATCTTCTGGCTCGGTCAAAGCGACGATCCGCGCGCCGTTGAAGCCATCGAAGATATTTTGAATATTAAATAATCGGGCTGTGATTTCATTGGCAGGGTCGAAAATCTCAGCTTGTGGTCACTGAAATAATATGAGAGTTGAGAACCACCAATCTTGCCGCAATTCAACCAAAAGGAACAGGGATATGAAAGTACCTATTTTATTTTTCTGCTGCCTGAGCGCTTTCTTGGCTTCCGCGTTTGGCGCGACAGGAACTGAAATCATAAAATACCAGGGCGAATCCGCGACATTGTCTGCGCGCTGGCTGTGGGCAGTGACGGTTGCGCGCCAGAAAAACAATAGTGAAAATTTCTGGATCGGCTACACTTTCACACGCTTGATGAATGAAAAGAGTACCATTGGCAGCAGTTATTCCGATGATGGAATGCCGACGCTCAGGCAAATGATCGACAGCGGGCGCACTCCCGATAGCGCCAGAAAAAGCACCGTCAGCAGCCAAACGTACTGCAGCGGCAGTGATGAGCAATCGCCCGTAAAGATCATCAAAGACATTGCGATTCTTTTCAGATGCAGCCTTTCGGAGGGGAAGCAAATTCAGATGTCGGATATCGCGCTGTCAGATATGTGCCTGCAATTTGATCCGGAAAATGCGCCAATGATCTGGCTCGGTTGTGCAGAGGATGCACCCAGCATTGAGCTTTTAAGGGGATTTTACGGAGACTATCGAGACATCGGGTTGAAGGAGGAGCTGATCACCGCGATTGCCCTGCACCAGGAGAAGCGTCTGGTGGGGGAGTTACTGAAGAACGTGCTCAACAGCCGCGATGAGGACGAGTTGCGCGAGAAAGCCGCTTTCTGGCTTGGACAGCAGGAGCACGACGAAGCCCTGAAGATTCTGCGTGAAACCGCCCAAAATGATCGTTCCGGTGAAGTCAGGGAGCAGGCGGTATTCGGCATCTATTGTATGAAAAGCAAATCCGCCATTGACGCCCTGATCGACCTGGCTCGCCGGGCGCGTGACATCGATGTGAGACGCAAGGCGATCTTCTGGCTGGGGCAGAAAGCCAGCAAGCACGCGGATGAAATTCTGGAAGAGATCGCTGTGAATGATGAGGAAACCGAGCTCCAGAAACAGGCGGTTTTTGCGCTCTCGCAATTGCCATCCGGCAAAGGTGTTCCCGGATTGATTAGGGTGGCAAAAACGCATCCCAACGTCAAAATACGGAAGAAGGCAATTTTCTGGCTCGGTCAATGCGATGATGACCGCGCCCTGGACGCGCTGATTGAGTTTGTGAAGGATGAATGATTCGTGCTTGGGTTAATAAGTAATGCTTCCGAAAATCCCCACACTGAAGCCTCGAATATTTTGCATAATTTTTCACTCTTGTAAGCTCACAATATTTTATAAATTTCGATAGCTTCTTTTATATATTTTTTCCTCGTAACGTATAAATTTTGCTTGACATTTTTATCAATTTGATTATATTCATATTGATAGAACAATAATTAAATTTTAATGCTAATGCAACTTTAAAAATTTTTTCATGATAAAGAAAACTTAAAATGCTAAAATCCTTTGTTGCATTAAAAGACTTTATTGAAAAAATTGGCGAAAGTTTAAGAGCGCCGGTTTTTGTCCCATCTGCATTGTTAGTCGGTGTCAATTTTTTTACTATATACCCTCTAGTAAAAAGAATTTATTCACTTGATTTATTCAAAATACCTTCAGATGCTTTCTCTGGAAATAGCTATTTCTATATTTTGTTATTATTATTAATATTTAGCTATTCATTTAACTCATTATCAGAAATTATTTTTGATTTTTTTTCAAAAAGACATATCTTTAAAAATAAGCCATCAAAATTGGGAAAGCTGGAGAACGATTGCATTGATTATATAAAAACTAGGTACAATATTAATCATGTCGCGCTTTGGCCGGCTTTTGCATCTGTATTGCAGAAAAAGGATTATATGAGTGAAGTTGAAAGAGAAAAAAGCTTGGTTGATTTATTTTTAAATTTATCTTTAGTTTTAATTATTATTGGACTTGAATTATTAATAATTATTACGCATTTAGTTGTTCTAAATGTTTATTTTCGACTATCTCATTCAAGCATTTCTCTGTCGACCACGATTATTTTTATTGTATCAATTGTTATTCTCATGGCCATAACGGTCTCATTCTTATTTTACCGCATCGCCTATGCGAGTGCATCAAATTATTATGATAAAATTAAAAGCGCCTACGCCTTATATCGCGATGATTTAAGAGAGTGCCTAAAATTAAGAGAATTTAAAAATTTTAGAGATGAAAGGTACGTATGGCGATGCCTATCGCGATTTTTAGATGCTAATCAATTTAAAGGCATCGAAGATGGGCTTATAGGAGGAATACATTTTAATTATAAACGCAGGTTCAAGCAACAAGTGCAACTATTACGGCTGATGAGCATCTAAATCCAATAATGCGTAGCATTATTGGATTTAGCGCGCCAA
>JAFGMA010000249.1 GCA_016927835.1 Candidatus Zhuqueibacterota bacterium
ATCTGGACAGCTTGATCGTGATGGCTGATTTGAAAATAGTAAATCGCGTGGATTCTGCGAAACATGATATAACACAAACCGCCGATATCTGGAACGAATTTTACAAAGGTTTTCATCCCGACAATGACATCAAAAAAATAAAAGAAGATTTTTTATCAATTGATCCCAAACAGATTAACACCTTACCCGAGGTGATGTCAACACTCGACAGGGTCAAATCTGCCAGAAAAACCATCTCTGATTTAAGCGATACGATCGGGGTGAAGCAAATAGAAATTCAACAGGATTTCAGCAGACTTTCGAAATATGCACGGGATATCGATGATTGGCTGAAAGAAGATTACCAACAAATTCTTAAAAAGGCGAAGCTTCCGGATCTGAATGTAAAAAATATCGGCAAAATGCTGTTCGGAAGAGAGATTGTCAACAGGATCAATTCGTACCTGGGCTATTTGCAAACGATTCGCAAATACATGCCTGAAAAGAGCGATAAGGAGAAAGAAGAAACACCGGAGCGTATGGCAGGACTGAATATCGCTTTTCCGGACCGGCTTGGATATCCGAAATTCCTCATTCGCAAAATTCAATTATCCGGTCAAACCCGTGCCAGCGACGAAAATCCGGGTCTGGTGATGAGCGGAGACATCACCGGAATCACATCGCAACCCTGGATTTACGGAAAGCCCACAGTCATCGATTTGAAGGGACTTCAGCAGGATAAATTATCTGGAATTTTCACCGGCATACTCAATCATACCACGGATATCTCAAGCGACAGCTTCAATATCCAGTTCAAAAACAAGGCGCTGAATGACATGTCTATCGCAAAAACTCCGT
This sequence comes from Candidatus Zhuqueibacterota bacterium, assembly GCA_016927835.1. Lineage (GTDB taxonomy): Bacteria > Zhuqueibacterota > Zhuqueibacteria > Thermofontimicrobiales > Sulfurfontimicrobiaceae > Sulfurfontimicrobium. The sequence continues at coordinate 838 of JAFGMA010000249.1, forward strand.
ACCTGCCGAATAAAATCAATAAAGGGAAAGCCGATTTTACAGGCATTGTGCGTTTCAAAAAAGAGCAATTGCTTGCCCGGATTGATATCGATGCGCACGCGCTCAAATTTGATTTCGCGCAATCGCAGACCAAAAACAGATTTGTGGGCATTGTACAGGAAGTGATGAGCGGCATCGACGTGGTTACCCTTCACGCCAAAGCTGCCGGAAAAGCAGATAACCTCGACTTCAAGTTCGATTCAAATCTTGATGATCTGGTCTCCAAAAAGCTAAAAGCGATGGGCAGCCAGGCATTGACCGATGCTCAAAACAAAATCCGCGACCGGCTCAATAAAATTCGCGATGAGAAAATGGCTGAAGCCAATAAAATATATGATGAAAAAAAGAAAGCGATCATGGATAAAATTGATGATTACAAGAATAAAGTCGACGAACTCAAACAAAAAATAGAAGCCAAGAAAAATGAATTAGAGGAAGAGATAAAAGCACGGAAAAAGGCTGAAGAAGATAAACTCAAAAATAAAGCAAAGGAAGGCATCGATAATCTCCTGCAAAAGAAGACCAAGAAACCTTGATGCAGATGAAAATGGGGAAAGCCGGATTGGGATGCGCTTCAAATGGCTTTCTGGGTTACCAAACGGGAGCTTGGGAACCAGAAATTAAGGGACTACCTTTTTGAGGTACATTTTCTGGTTAACCTGCAAGGCATTAAATCCTACTTGCTCACCTAAAGAATTAATTTAAAAAAATAAAGGCAGCGGACATTCCAGCCCACTGCCTTTTTTTGGCACCCATCGCGCCATTCCTATTGGCAAGTTGTTTCGAGCGAAAGCATTCAACCGCAGGATTCATCGCGCTTTCGAAAAGGACCATCAAAATTGCGAATCCTGCAAGTCAGACTTGAGCCTGGCAATCTTTTGAAAAATTTTCTGTACAGGTAAAATTTGCCCCACCCATCAGGGATTGAAAACAGGAGCGAATTGGTAATCGATGATTAAATATTCAACCTGAGAGCGATTACCTTTGAATGATGTCACCGTTTGCCCCGAACCGATTTGCCTGCGGGTGCCAGAACTCAGATTCGCCAGTTGCTGTCCATAAAGTTTTTTTTACTTTTCATCCTATTCTGTATTTGAAGCGTCAGGTTGCTCGAGTTTATCGGGCGATAGCTTCTTGAAGCGCACCGCCTGGCGGACGAACCTGCTGATTTCCTCTGACTCAGATCCGAAGGTAGCTTTGGCAACATTTTGAATCCATTTCACGCGTTGCCACAGTTCACTCAATGCCTTATCCCGTTCATAAACAGCTTCGCTCCTCGCCCGCTGCACTTTTTCAGCTATATCGATTGTTCTTTTAGCTTCTTCGACTTTCTGTTCAAACTTTTGGATGGTCAGTTTAGGCACTATGAGTACCCCTGAATAAATTTTCCATGCCTCCAGAACAGTCAGTGCTCGCTCATAAACATTTGGGTTTATATAAATTGGAATTCTTCGTTTTCTCATGATTTATCCGAAAGTTTTGATTTCAAATTAGACCGGCTTTAAGGAAGCTGGATAAAATATGTTGCCCGATTTACTTGCATGTCGCCATTTTTTTATGCCGTTTTTTACGCAAAGAAAATTGATCCAACTTCCAATTCAGATCGACGCTCACCTATGTCTCAGAACCGTTTGCCGGCGCTTTATTTTAGCAGCATCGATTTATATACAGAATAATTAAGAGTCTGTGCGCGAATTAAAAATAGAAGCGTTTAGTGAGATATTTTATTCTGATGCCGGATGTTCGAATGCATTAATTCAAAGTATATGCCATTTTTTAAACTTTGGCAAGGGGCATTTGGTTAGCCCCAAATTAACCTTTAAATTTTAAGAAGTTATGTCGATATTATCTAAATTTGAGCTATAATCTGTATTCGGAAAATTTGGTTTAATGACCGACTTCATGCATAAAATAAGGTCATTTGACACAAAAACGGCTGGCTGCGAAGCCGATAGCCAGCCGGACCTGAATAGTGTATTCTATAGAAAACTATACGTCAGCCCAAGTGCCAGCGCCTGTTTGAGCTGCCTTTTCTTGGAGATATCTTTATCGTAAATCAGTTTTACATTGAAATTCATATTGACATATTTGGAGACTTTCGCCGTCAACACGTTATCCCAATTGACATCAATTTCATCAAAGGCTTTTACGTTGGAAAAGAGCTCCAGTTTCGAAATCAACAAACTGCCTTCATTGATTTTCCAACTCACGTCGGTAACAGATTCAGCACCAATTTCATTTTTTATTTTCTCTTCAGCGTCGCCGGTATATCGTGCGGGAAACTCATCCGTCACCGTTTGTTTCATCGCAAAACCGAGCCTTGTTTTCACGGTCGTATTCGGTTCATAGCCGACACCAAAGCTTTCCCGGAAATAGCCAGGATCCATAAAAGCGGAAATTTTCTCTTTGGGGCTTTTACCATAATCCCATCCCGACAGTGTTTGCGTTTCACCGGTTACCGCTACAAACGGATTGATGTAAATTCCTATCTTATATGTCAGGACACTCTCAATTTTGAATTCATCCACTGATTTACGCATTTCTTCATCGGCAATCTTTGTTTGACCATAGCTCAAGCCGCCGGAATTTGCCCAATTAAATTTTTCCTGATTGTTTACGAATTTGAAGTTCAGATTCATCTGCCAGGCAAGCGTGTTATCGCCGCCTTTTGACCAATTATCAAAGCTTGTTTGCGTCAGATTTAATCCGGCAACCAATTCATTATGCCAGCCATATTGCGGCTTGTCCTTGGGTGCTTCCTGTGAAAATGCGAAACTGCTGAATAGTATTGTCAGCAGAATGATGAAAAACGATGGGCGCGCCTTCATTTAAACCTCCTCGAAAATGATTAAAACTTATTGATTAATTATATGTACATCTTGTTGCGGAAACGGAATTGAGATACCTTCTTTGTCGAACGCATTTTTTACATTCTCTTGCATATCGAAATAAATACCCCAATAATCGGCGGATTTTGACCATACCCGTACAACCAAATTTACCGAGCTATCAGCGAGCTCCGATACAGCGACCATAGGCTCCGGATCTGCAAGAATTCGTTCGTCATCTTGGATCAGGCGATTTAATACATCTTTGGCTTTCCGGATATCATCGCCATAGCCAATGCCAAAGCTGAAATCAACGCGACGGGTAGGTTCTGTTGAAAAATTGGTGATGCTCCCGTTCGATAGCGCACCATTGGGGATGATGATGGTTTTATTGTCGGGTGTTTTCAGAATAGTATGAAAAACCTGTACTTCGATGACTACTCCGGTATGTCCCTGTGCATCAATAAAATCACCAACCTTGAATGGTTTAAAAAGCAAAATCAATACACCGCCGGCGAAATTCGATAAATTGCCTGAGAGTGCCATACCGATTGCCAGTCCGGCTGCACCGAGAAGCGCAACAAACGAAACGACATCAATGCCAACCATCGAGGCAACGCTGATCACTAACATTATTTTTAGCAATACACCGGATATGCTGGCTAAAAATCCGCGTAATGAACTGTCAACATTTCGGGCTTCCAGCACTTTTTTCAATCCGCGGACAATGAGCTTGATTACCCAGAGACCGACAATCAGCGTAATGATCGCTAGAAGCAGTTTGGGACCATACGTCATCAGCAGCTTGATCGCTTCGTCTGAATATTGAGCCAGTATACTCATACTCGGTGTCGATTCCATTGTTCCTCCCTTCGTTTTAAATTTCGGTTAAGCCGACACCCTCCGGATGACACACTTAACATACGGTAATTATTTTAAATTAGATAAAATTATTCGAAAAATCAAGAATAATTTTTAAGCAGCCAGGTTAAAAAACATATTTGAAGCAATCCCTAAGATACTGGTTCCTGAATCCCGGTTTGGGAATCCACGAGGTATTTTATGCCATACAAAAAACCAACAACTGGTCCATTGCTGTTTGAATCAAACGGGTGAGAATTATTTTTCATTGCATCACCATCAGCAATCATTTTCGGATTTCCCGGCATCAACTGAGTCTCTCAACATCGCGTTTACCTGTTCTTCCCGCTCAATATATTCTCGCATCCATCGGGTTTGCGCTTCATCATGTTCTATCATTCGATGCAGTTCTTTCAATTCTCTATTTTTTAGATGCAATTTCAGAAGAAATTCCTCTTCGATCCGGGCAATTGTTTGAACTGCTAACGCATCTTTCATAAACCAGCCAAATATGAATCCGATAATCCCGCCAAACAGCACGAACACGAATATTTCTATTAAAAATTCTAGCATGGTCACACTCCTCAAGTGCGGCACGACATACACTCGTAACTTTCACCCATTAATTTTATTGTTTGAGCGTCCCGTTTTCAAATGCACTTATCACATACGATTCTGTTAACGTTGAGATTCCGGTGCGATCAACTTTCTTAAGAAACACAAAATTGATACCATACTGCTGCAATGGAATTGAAAAAATGCGAATGCCCGTTATCGATTCGATAGCTAAAATACCTTTGTCATGGAAAACTACAAACCACTTGAGAACCAGGCTTTCAGCGATGAATACGGTGTATAACCAACCTTTTATAAATTAGGTGCATACACAGAAAATTCAGATTTGAAGAAGTGAAAAAATTCCTGCCTGCTTAACCGAACTTTCAAAACGACGAGTACCAATAAGTTTTTGGTAAAATCAGTTCAGTCAAGAAATACTGACTTTTCAAAAAAAATGGGAATGAAAATGGCATAAAAAGCAGGTGAAATGGCGAATCAATTGGTCAAATAACCAAAATTGATTTCTGCAAAACTGCCTATTCAATCATTCCGGGCGATGTCGTATTTCTTTATTCGGTATCGGAATGTATCCAGTGAGAGGTTTAATAAGCGGGCTGCCCGTGACTGATTTCCTCCGGCTTTGGAAAGCGCATCAAACAGCAATTTTTTTTCTACTTCAGCCAGCGATATACCTTTTTCCGGGACTTCGAAGCGCGTCTCAAGCATGTCGGTAGTTTTTTCTTCTGTCAGGAGTAGATCAGCAGCATCAATTTTTTTCCCTTCGGCAAAAATCACCGCGCGTTCGATGACATTTCTCAATTCGCGGACATTCCCGGGCCAGGTGTACGTTATCAATTTGGCTTTTGCTTTGTCGGTCAATCCTTTGACTTGCTTTCTAAAATCATAAGCGAATAAGTTTATGAATTTTTGAGCAATAATCATAATATCATTTTCAAGCTCTCTTAGCGGAGGCAAATTCAGTGTGACCACATTTAGCCGAAAAAACAGATCCGGTCGAAATTCATTTTCATTGACGGCTTCTTTGAGTTCTTTGTTGGTTGCCGAAATAATGCGCACATCCACGCTTTTTTCCTGGGTGCTGCCCAGGCGGCGAAAACGCTTGGTTTCGAGGAAAGACAAAAATTTTGCCTGCAACGGCAACGGCAGTTCGCCGATTTCATCCAGAAAAAGCGTGCCGCCATCCGCCTCTTCGAGCAATCCTTTTTTGCTGAAAATAGCGTTTGTGAACGCGCCCTTTTCATAGCCGAAGATTTCCGATTCGAGCAACGTCGCCGGAATCGAGGCGCAATTAATTTCAATGAACGGTGCTTTTGGCGACATGGATGTTTGATGAATTGCCCTGGCAACCAGATTCTTCCCGGTACCACTCTCACCTTGCAGCAAAACAGTGGTATTGGGGATATGGGCTATTTTGCCTATAAATTCGCGTACCTTTTTTATTTTCGGGGATTCACCCAGGATATCGCCAGTGAGATAATGACCGTAGCCTGAGAGGCTGGCTTGAAGCAATTCGATTTCATATTTTTGCTGGCGTATCGCCTGTTCCAGGGATGTTTCAGCGGTGGTATCAGTGACAATAATGAGCAGCCGTTTCGCACCATAAACTTTCTCCCGCACCGGAAGCAAAATTATTTCATAATAAAAAGGCGCTTTGTCTGTGGTGAGTTTGCTGATTTTTTCGAGTTGGAATCTTTTTTTATTCCCGGACAAAACTGCATTTACCCGGTCTTCACTACCGACTAATTCGGGAAAAATCTCCCACGCAGAGATCCTGCTGCCCGTGGAAACGTTTTGAATAATTCTGGTGAAATTGTGGCTGCATTCGGCTAGCAACAAATCTTGATCGAAAATTGCATAAGCAATTTTTTTTTCATGGAATATTTGTTCAATATAGGCGGGCATGTTTTCATTCGGAAGTTAGTAATAATTTCGCGAGTTCTGAAAATGCATCTTCAACATTCTCCCCTGTCTTGGCGCTTGTAAAAAAATGGGATGTCGCGTACATATCGGAAAGGTGCAAGAATTGATCCACATCGATAGCCGCTTGATCTACCTGGTCGATTTTATTACCCACAAAAACGAGTTTGCTTTCCGGATTCATTTCCAGGTACGGTTTCAGGAAAACATCGGCTATACGCAATGTTTGTGCTCGGGTAAGATCGAATACGATCAACGCGCCATGGGAGCCGCGAAAATAGCTTTTTATCACGGAATCGAATTTTTCAACGTGTGCCAGATCCCATAAAATCAGGTTTAATTGCTCCGAATGAATTGGCGATTTCTTCGCAACAGACGTTATTATTTTCTTGCTGATTTGTACGCCAATGGTAGATAAATATTTTTCCTCGAATGTGTTATAAACGAAGCGGCGCACCAGACTCGTTTTTCCGACGCCAAAGCTTCCCAACATACAAATTTTCTTGCTTATCACTGCGCGTTTTTCCAAAATACTCACCTCATCGGAATGATTTCAAATTCAACCCGGCGATTCTTTGCCCGACCATCAGCAGTTTCATTGGTCGCAATAGGATAACCTTCTCCATAAAATTCAATAACCAGGTTCTGCTCGCTTATTCCCGCTGAAATGAGGTATTGTCCGACGTTCCGCGCGCGTTTTTCAGAGATCATCAAATTGTATGCTTCTTGAGCCTCATCATCTGAATACCCTTTAACCAACAATTGCACACCCGGCAGCTTGTCAAATGCTACCCTTATGGAATCGAGTTTTGGAAAAAAAGACTCGCTGAGTTCAATTTCATTGACGCCGAAACGAAAGACCTGGCGCCGGATGAAATCACCCGCACTCTCCGCTATACCATCATCGATTTTGGAAATCACCATATTATTGACCACCGTCCGGATACCCGGAACAGCGCTGACAAGAAAACCTACTTCGCGTTTCATTGCCAAATCGGGTGCATTGCCCTCGATAATGACTTCGTCGCCGTAAATGATGAAACGAGGATTCAGGTGGCGCAATTTTACCGATTCGGATAATTTTTGCCGAATCTGTCGTCTGATTTCAACATCCGTTTGAGCAGTTGGTGCCACGCGCACCTGATTCACCACTGAAAGGCTGCCGGAGTTCGCCTGAAACTGCCGCACCAGGCTATCGAGTAGTATTTTATGGGAGGGTAATTGAACATCGCCGGAAAGCGTGATCCAGTTTGCATTAACATCTACGTCAATTTGCTCCCGGCTCAATTCCGGCACGCTTTCGATGCTGGTTACCAGGCGTCGCTCCAGCTTTTTATCGGCGATGTAAGGCGGAATGCTGCTAACAGCAAAATATGCAACGAGAGCCGTTACCAAAATCACCATTAAATAAATCAGGTAGGGTCTTGGTTTAGCAGTGATGCGTGAATCCGGTTGTCCGGCGTTCGCTGCCATAAACTTTCGCAGGGTTGGAGCAAGTCTGGAAAATTGGGTTGGATCTCCATTAAAGGTTCTGATGGCTTTGAAATAACGGTTGTGAATTCGTTGAATCAGAGTCCGCAAATTCTCTCGAAAATTTTCTGACTCAATTCCGGAGACAACAGCCGCCAGGTACGAATGGCGCCCCATCTCCAAAATGATTTTGGCATCGCCATATTGGATTTCGTCCAGTTCTCCCTGGTTCTTGCTATTGAAGGCTTCGGTTACAAAATCCTGAATAGCAGTGAGCATCCCGCTGACCAGGTCCCGATCAATCGTTGTTTCAGCAGAGGAAGAGGTAACATGGCTGATCAGGAGTCCTGTTTCGCGGTGGATTAAAAACAGCTCCTCAACTTGAAACGGCAGCGCATCTTTCAGCAGCAATTCACCTTCTGAAACACCGGTAATTTTCGACTGGACTTTCTTCACGAACAGCCGGCTTCGAAACGTCTGATCGATCTTTTTATTCACGGAATCGACCAGGTTTTTCATGGCTTCTGCAACTAATTTTCGTATTGCCTTTCCGATGACCGGATACAGGGCGTCGACCACATCATCCTTTGCCTCAGAAATCTGTCGCCTGATTGCCTCGCCCATCACGGGCGCCAGAGCATCCGCCATCTCAGATTTCGAATCGTGAATTTTTTGGGCTAGCATCGCCGCAATTTCCGGTTGCAAAGAATTGATAAGTGCTTCTTTATCGTCGACTTGTTTTTGCAATTGACTCAGGCTTTGCTCCAAAATTGCTATTTTTTGCTTATCTTCCGCGAGAAGAATATTCCGGAGCTCATTGAGCGCATTATCTTTTTTGGATTGCATAGCGTTTGCCTTATTTACTCGCTGCCTGTTTCACACGCGTACCCCATTCAATAAATGCCTGTCCAATCTGACTTTTATCGACTTTTAATTCATCCAGGTCTGCAATTTTTCGTTCGAGTTCTGATTTCATCTGATCGAACATATTTTGAAAACGCTGCTGCTCATTTGCGGATAGTGCCCATTTTTCCATATTATCATTGATTTGCTGGTCGCTTTTCATGTGCTTCTGCCCAAGCTCTGCAATCTGCTTTTTCAACGCGGCGCATTCATTTTTCAGTTCATCCATCTGCCGCTGAAACGCTCGTGTCTGTTCACCGAAAATGATATCACGAATTTGTTCGATGCCAGACTGTATATCGTTAGACTTTGAATCCTGTTTTTGCGGCATGTTTGCCTCCTCTGGTGTGCTAAGCCTCTTTGTGAAAAACGCTCCCTGGGTGTTCATGAACGCTCACACGCGCTTTTCCACCCCGCCGTACTTTTGGCGCGATATTCGCCAGGTTAGATTCCCCTGAAAGATAAAGTTAAGGATAGAGTTTTGACCTTTAAAATGTTAATGCGTGCTAATATCTGAAAATACAACATTAAGATATTAAAGTCAACTGATTTTTATCAAGAAAAGTTTGGATTCAAGGTCCGCAATCTTAAAAATATACCAGATTGAGCGACAAGAAATGCTCTCCAGGTCAGGAACGAAGTTACTGCGGAAATTTATAGTCGGATGATTTAAAGTAACAGAATTCGACAGGCTTTCGATCAGCCTCACCACCAGTTCGAGCGCAAAAAAACGACAATCAAATTATGACATAAATTTCAAAACCGACTTACTTTATATTTTTCTGTGAATTTAATGTCAGGAGAAAAACACGAAAGGCAATTTTTTCTTGCATTTTAAATTTTTTCTTGTATTTTAATATGATTATTTCGGGCGCAATCAAGCCCATCCGTAAAAGATTTCATTCTACCTACTCCACGAGTTGACCGGAGTAATTTAGCGGAATTTGAGGAATTGATTACATGCTGCTTACTGCTGTTACATCTTTTATCATCTGGTTTATTTTAGCCATTCCTGTTGGGGCAATCCAAATAGAAATCGCCCGCAGGGCATTCAATGGTTACCTTAAATCGGCGTTTGCTATAGTTCTGGGTTCGGTTCTATCCGATTTCATTTATGGCGTCATCGCAATGCTGGGCTTGTATCGCTTTTTGGAAAATCCAAAAGTCCAGCCTTTTTTCTGGCTGATAGGCAGCATTCTGCTGGCAATACTGGGGGTGCTGGCGTTCCGGCATTACACGCATCCCCATGAAATTTCGGTAACAAAACATTTACTGAAGAAAAAGCGGCTGGCATTTGTTACCGGCTTTCTGGTAGCTGCCAGCAATCCATTGATGATCGTCGGTTGGCTCACAGGTGCCAAGCTGGCGCAAAGATGGGGCGCAATGGCGGATACAAACCTACAAACGCTATGTGTTTTCATCATCTTCGGTGCTCTCGGATTGGGTGCTTATTTGTCGCTTCTCACGTTCATTTTATATCGTGTCCGACGTTTCCTTTCAGAAAGAATGATGCGTTTGACTTCCCTCATCTTCTCACTCGTTTTATTTGCCCTTGCAATCTATTTCTTCATCGAGGCGATTCTCATCTTCACGGGTAACGGATCGAACCTCGAGATTAAGCCAAACATTTCCCTGTTTAGCGGAATATTTTCCTCCGGTAAGTAGAATACCAATCGATGCCGGATTCTGCCGGAAAACGCGCCGGCGCTTTTCCCTTCCATGGAGTTTCCCCCGGACAGCTATTTCCATTTGAAGAAACCAAAAAATCCAGTTATTCCCGCGTACACGATGTAAGGAAGCTGCAGCACTTCGGCGATGGGAAACCAGACCAGCAATCGCGTTTTTCGGAACAATGCGCATCCTTTTTGTACGACCATAAAATCAACCATAAATTTAACGAACAAACAAAGCAGGGGAATCGTGAAGTTTTTGCCGATGAAAAGCGTGACCGGTAGCCCGAAAAGGAGCAACACATAAAATATATACGTGGCACTTAACAAAAACACCAGGGAGACATCCGAATAGTGGACACCCTTGGACGCCCAACGCGCGCGCTGGTTCAAAAAGCTGCCGGGATTTTTCGCCGGTTGCGTCGTGATCGCTGCTTCATAATCGATGGCAAAAGCAACGCGCCAGGTTGTCTGTTGCGCGATTTTTTGCAGCAGAAGATCATCGTCCCCAGAAACCAGATGCCGCTGTCCTTCAAATCCATTCACTTCTTGGAATGCTGCTTTACGATAAGCCAAATTCGCACCATTCGCGATGATCGGTCGCCCCATGCCGATACTGCCCGCGCCTGCCGCTATCAGCCCGATGAATTCCAGCGCTTGAAACTTCGATAAAATCGACGGACGCTCCTCGAACAGCACCGGACCCGAAACCACACCGATATGAGGTTCAAAATGCGCTACCATCGCTTTCAACCAGCCTTTCGATGCAATGCAATCGGCATCGGTTGTGAAAATCAAGTCACCCCGGCAATTGCGAATGCCTGCTTCGAGCGCGTGTTTCTTGGAAGCCTGTTCGGTTGGGATATCACCGGATCGCATCAATCTGATCCGCGGATCACGCTCCGCAATTTTTTCGACGATGCCCGCTGTACCATCGTCGGAATGGTCATCGACAACGATGATTTCCATTTTTGCAGTGGGATAATCCTGGCTCACGATGGAATTAAGGCAGGCGCCAATATTGCCGGCTTCATTTTTTGCCGGAATGATGACCGAAACCTGGTGCAGGTTCTGGTCGCGCCCTGTTTTCAACCGGGTTAAGCCGAGAAATAATGAAACGATCCAGGCGGTGTAAATCAGGCAGGTTATGCTTAACAGAATCATCAGCCATACGTTCATAATCACCGGGATGAAATTTCTGATCTTTTTTGTGAGGTTGAGTAGAGACTATCTTACGTCTGCGAACTCTGTCTGGTTCAATTGCGTGTCTCAATATGGTGAAAAAGTACAGATGCGATTTTTCCTTTGAGCAGTGCACATTGTAATCCCTCAGTCTCTGGTTCCCGAACTCTCCGATTGGGAACCCACAGTCATCTTAAACCATGTAATGAATCAATAACCGCGCCATTACACACACCTGGTTAATTTTATTGACATTTCAATCGCGTTGTTGTAAATTACCGACTGAAACAGCTAAATTTAACATGAACTTCAGGAGACCGATTGCATGTATTCACACATACAAAATTTTTTGATTGATATTGATGGCGTGCTGCTGAATGATAACCTGGTGATTGATGGTGCAAAAATCGCCCTGGAATATCTGGAACGTAATGATTTCCGCTATGCCCTGGTGACAAACACGACGCGCATTTCGAAAGCGATGCTGCTTGAGCGCCTTCGAGCGCATGAGTTCGCTATTGATGGCAGCAGGGTGATCACTCCAGTGACCGCGACAATCGATCACATTAAAAGGAAAATGAAAGCTGCCCGATGCTATCTGATCGCGCCTGATGACCTGAAATCTGAATTTTACGACGCAGGTTTGACGATTATTGAATCCGAGGCATCGGTGGATTTTGTCATATTGGGTTATGATATGCGCATCGATTTCGGCGTACTGGATATCGCCTTCCGCTTGATTAAAAATGGAGCGCATCTGGTTGCTATGCATGAGTCGAAATCATTCCCCGCGCAGCCCAAGCCCCACATAGGATTAGGCGCCTTCGTGCGGGCATTGGTGTATTCGACGAATACCAAAGCGACCGTTATCGGCAAACCTAATGTCGCATTCTTTCAAGCAGCGATGCGCACCATCTCAGCGGAAATCAATGAAACAGTCATGATTGGCGATAGCTTGCAGGGGGACATTATTGGTGCCAGACATGCCGGTTTGATCGCAATCATGGTTCGCACGGGAAATTTTGATGCTTCAGAACTGCAAAACTCCGAACTCCAACCGGATGTAATTATTGATTCGATTAAGCAGTTGCCGGAATTAGTTGAGGGATGGAGGTTGGGGAACAAATAGCATAATAATCGGAATGAATAAATCGTTTGTTCCCCAAAAGTAAATTACTGAATTCCGGCTGGATTTGATTTTTGAATCAAATGAGCATCGCAATTCCTCGTCCCAGTCTCCGGCTGGGAATGAACGCCCTGAGGCTCTGCCTCAAAAAAATAAAAATTCGGTGGTGCGGCAAAGCCACAACGTCACATTCCCAGCGCAACGCTGTAAGCGAGAAATTTTTGAAGCAACCCGCTTTCCACCCTCACCTTAATCATGAACGAGTCCTTCAGAATTTCCATTCAACCGAATGGATTCAGAGATACTTTCGTTCATTTCACCAGATCGTATGGTCAAATGCCCGGATATGTAAGTCTGTTTTCGCTGATTAAGGCTGCCGTAAACTGCAAAACGCAGAACTCAAGCAATTAGTTTTATATAACTAAGGCAATATCGTAGGCAATTTGCATGTCGATTGGCACATTACTTGATTCAGACAATATAGAAATGAAACGTGAGCAAAAAGCAATCAGGAATTAATAAGATCAAGTGAAATCGTATTGCTGCCAGAACTGAATTCATCTGTAACTTTGAAATATGCTGCTTCATTCTAATCAACTGCTTCATTCATTTTCGGTTATCCGCAAACGGAGGAGGAAAAATGAGACTAAATGCACCCAAAAAGGTCGTCTGGATAATCGCCGTCATCCTGGGTATTGTCGGTGTTGTTGCTGAATTAGCCAAAATCGCTGCTATTGAACCCTACGCGTTCTGGCTGGTACTAGTTGGTCTGGTTCTTCTCACATTGAGTACCTGGCTCAAAGGATTTTAGCTGATCCCCCTAACAGGTGGAACTCTATAATTATCTTACTCAACGCTGTTGGGTGGGCTTAATTGACCATTTCGCCCTGGAGTTCCACCTTTATTTTTTTATGCCTAATGTATTTCCCTCCAATCCTCATTTATTCGACGCCAATTCTTTCAAGGCACTCCTGATATCTTCGGAAGTCAACGAATATTTGCCAAACATTTCCAGAAACAAGATAGCCCCATTGGTTTGAGCCAGCGTCGCCTGGCTCTCGAACGATTCCATTCCGGTCGTGCAATCGCGGATGATTATCACTTCGTATCCACGTTTTGACATTTCGTGCGTGCCGTAATCGCGCATCAAAATACATGCGTTGGTATTGAAGCCGAGGAAAAACAGGAACAGAATCCCCTGTTGCTGGCAGAAGCGGTGCAATTCCTCACCATTCACAACGACGATATCATTCTGTTCAGGCTGAACCAACGGATGCAATGTCAGCTTCGCCCTAAGCTCATCCAATTCCGGTTGGCGCGGCTCGGTGGGACGCGCATATTTTGCATAGAGCCCGGTCTTATTACGAAACGCCTCGGGCGGCCACGGTGCTGATGGTTTTGGCTTTAATTCCGCTTCCGAAAGCAGCTTGATCCGTTTCGGATGATCGATTGCATGTTCCGGCGCCGGCGCGTGTATCAATTGAAACCCTGCATGACGGCACTCGTCGAGTAACGGCACAATCCTTTCCTCAATTACTTTATTCGCCCGTTCTTCCGGCTCACGGAGATAATGCCGCGTCCAGACATCGACCAATACAATCGCAGCCTGCGAGATCGGAATCTCCCAATCCAGAAAAGCATAACGCGTATTCGCTTCGGTCCAGTCGATTCCCGGGTTCACATGCCAGCGGTAGTATCGCGGTTTGATGTGGAGTACGTTGCTATTTTCCGGATATGCTTTATTCGTCATTTCGTGCCTCGCTTTTTGCGGTGATCGTTGGTGTTGATTTTCTATTTCGCCTGGTTCCGATGAACATTGCCAGTTGATTCCTAAAAGAATGATGACACCCATCCATCCGAAACGCTTTTTGAATAATTGGTTTCTCATCGTGTGTTTCCCCGGTTTATTAATGGTCAATTTCGGGAAAATAGGTTGTCGCCTGATACTTTCCCTCATTCAACCTGAAGAATTCTTGCAAACGTATGGCTAAATTTCACATTTACAATATTGAAATAAATTTTAAATGTCAAGTCAAAAAATGAAATTCAGCATACTGGTATATTTAGAACCTATCCGAAAACCTATTTTAAGAATGAATTGGATTAGGCAAAAACTGTAATTCACGCATGTTTTAGGGGGTATCCACCATCCCTGTTTATAAATGGATTCCCGTGACGGACCGCGGGAATGACGCGGAGGATTTTCGGATAGGCTTTTATAAGCTCATTACATGGTTTACGTTGCCTGTTGGGTTCCCAAACGGCGTTTGGGAACCAGTATCTGAGGTATTACAGATTCAGCGGGATCTTATCGGTGACGACACTCAGAATGATTTTTCTCGGTGATTCCACCGGCTTTTCGCGCTCAGGATTCTTGTAATTTAATAAAAATCAACTTGACATTTAAACGAAAATCTATTTTATTGTATCGGAATTTCATCGCTCATAAGCCTTTTGCTATGGGCTTTGGAACCGGCAGCCTGTGCCCGTACTCAGGATCTGCGAATCGTTTTGTGCTGGTTGGTAAAATCAGAGTTAAGGAGGGATTGAAATATGTCAACACTGCACAAAGATATATTTAAGTCCATTTTAAAACAGATTCATGAAAAATATCCGGAAGATTCGATGCACCGCGATTTGATACAGGACACCTTTTATTGGGAGCAACAGCGTTTGAACAACGCGAAAAAATCGGATGCCCAAAAAAAGGAAAAACAATTTTACCAGGATTTGCAGAAACAATACCTCAACGGCAAAGGAAAAACAACGCCGGTCTTTCGCGCATTGCTCAAACGACATCTGAGTGAAATTCAGGGGGACTTCAGCGAAGCCGTTTTCAAATTCAGCAACTCAATCCTCACCCTCGGCATCGATTTTCTAATGCGGGAATTCAAATTTACAACCCTGTTCAAAAGCAAATCCAAACATCGCCCCCCGATCGATTCGATCAAAATCAGGGGAGAGATCGACATTGTCCGCAAACTTTCAAAAACAGGAACCCTGATTTGCACGCCCAATCACGTCTCAAACCTCGACTCAATCATCCTCGGATTCGGGCTTCACATCAGCGGCTTGCCACCGTTTACGTATGGCGCAGGATTGAATCTGTTCGGCAATCCAATCCTTGCCTTTTTCATGAATAATTTGGGCGCATATAAGGTCGACCGCCTGAAAAGGCATAAGCTTTACAAAGAGATACTCAAAATGTATTCGATCAGTATTCTTCAAAACGGGCAAAATTCATTGTTTTATCCCGGCGGTACACGGCTGCGGAGCGGAGGTCTGGAGAGTGAGTTGAAACTTGGACTGATGGGAACCGGTATCACCGCATACTTTCGAAATATTCAGGAGGGACATCCCGAACGAAAAATATATTACATTCCGGCGGTCCTGAGCTATCATATCGTATTGGAAGCCGGCTCGTTGATACGCGACCACCTGCATTCCGAGGGAAAACAACGATTTGTTCTGGCAGGCGATGCATTTCATAAGAAAGCCAAAATCAGGCATTTTTTTCAAAATTTATTTCGCCTGGATTCATCGGTGTACTTGCACATCGGGCATCCGCTGGATCCTTTCGGAAACAGGGTAAATGAACTCGGTGAGAGCATCGATAACCAGGGACGCGTAATCGACACCCGGCGCTATTTCTTGAGTGATGACAAGATCGTCGCCGATGACAATCGCGACAGGGTGTACACATCGATGCTCGGAGAGAAAATCCTCCGGGAGATTTATCGGTGTAATACCATTCTGGTCACCCATCTGGTCGCGTTTGCTTTGCACGCGATGATCCGCGCTGCCAATCCGGGATTATCGGTTTACCGACTCCTGGGACTGCCCCGCGCGAACCGACAGGTGGCAAGATCGGATCTCCTGCGATATATCGACATCCTGGCAGCCGATCTGCGCGAAAAGTACCGAGCCGGCATCCTGCAAGTAGAGGATGAAATTCTGAATGCGCCTGCGGATATTATTCTCAATAAAGCGCTAAAAATTCTCACCCGCTATCACACCATTCTGCCGCTAAAAGTCGTCGATCAATCGATCCAGGCGAAAAATATGTCGGTAGTGATTTATTATGGAAATCGGTTAGACCAGGTGCCCGGGCTGACCATGCCTGCACCGCCTGCCGCGCTATTATCCAGCATCAAACCCACGTATGAAAATCCGGAGGTGCTCAATTGAATACCACGTCGACAATCGCAGTCATCGGGGGCGGAAACTGGGGAACGGTTGTAGCAAATTTGATAGCCAGCAACGGCTACAAAACCTTGTTCTATGTTCGCAACCAGGCAGACCGAGAGAGCATCAATCGGCATCATATCAATCCGCGCTACCTGCCGGATGTCCGGCTCAGCGAAAATATCACTGCGGTTGGCGATTTCGAAGCACCGCTCGATGCCGCTTCCCTGGTTTTCCTGATTATCCCTGCAAAAGCCATTCGTTCGGTTATGACTGAAATGTCCGCCTGGCTAAAGGGAGATCATATTATTGTGCACGGAACCAAAGGTCTTGAGCCTGAAACCCTGAAAACACCCTCCCAAATTATACTGGAAGCAAGCAGTGTCAAGCAAGTGGGCGCGATATCGGGTCCGAATCTGGCATTGGAAATTGCTGCCGGGCATCCGTCGGCAACGGTGATCGCCTCGCCTTTTGCGCGCGTGCGAAAATTGGCAACATTGGTATTGAACAGTGATGTTTTCCGCGTCTATGAAAACGATGATCTCATTGGCGTGGAACTTGCGGGTGCGCTTAAAAATATCATCGCTATCGCCGCCGGCATTGTAAACGGCATTGGTTTCGGCGATAATACCAAAGCTGTCCTGCTGACGCGCGGTGTTTTTGAAATGACCCTGGTTTTACAAAAACTTGGGGGAGATATCCGCACTTTAAATGGTCTTGCAGGTATCGGTGATGTGATGGCAACTTGCGCCTCATCCAAAAGCCGGAATAACCAGGTCGGATTCCGGATCGGGCAGGGCGAAAAACTGGAAGCGATTCTCGATTCGATGCAAATGGTTGCCGAAGGCGTCCGTACCACGCAGGTTGTTTTTCCCTGGGCAAAGTCAAATAATTTATCCATGCCAATTACCGAAGCGGTTTACAGCCTGCTTTTCGAACATATACCAGTGAAAGACGCTATTAATCGTTTGATGACTCGTCCCGTTCGCCATGAATTAGGTCACTTGAAATAGTCTTATTGCGGCATGGGTTGAGCGGTTCAGTGTTCAAGCTTCCAGGTTGATAAGCCTTTGCGGATAAAATTTAAAATAGTTACGCTTTGATAGATTTTTTTATTAGTGCCTGTCTGAAGACCTCCCGCAGGTTCCCTTAAGGCAATAAATATTGGTATTCAAATTTATGAAATTACTACATATCGACTTTTTAGTTTTATAAAACCTGCGGGAGGTTATTTTCAGACGAACTCTAATTAAGAATACTCTCAGAATCATTGTGTGCCAAAAAAGCAATATCAAGAGCTTATAACCATTGAACCGGGAACGCTGAACCTGAAACCACTCAGCTTAGGTTTTATTTTTGATCGTCTCTTATGCGCTATGATGCGAGGTTAATTATGAAAAAATTATCGATTTGGCTTGCAATCGTGATAGTCTCATTCTCGTTGACCGCTTTCGCCCAGGAATATCCGGGCATTGAAAAATTTCCTTACACCAGCATCAGAAATCTGGCGGTGAAAGCAGACTGGCTGCAGCGTGATTTGCGCCGTGATAACTTGTACAAGGGTCTGGTGATGCCCCGCGTCCTGCTGCCGCCATCCGGAAATCCGGATCACTCAACGGCGCACCAGGAAGATGCCGGCAATCGGAGTGGTCCATACCTGGCTGCCCTGAGCTATCAGTATGCGGTGAGCAAAGATCCCCAAATACGCGAATGGGCGAATGAAACGTTTCAGGCAATTGAGATTCTTGAAAAAGTGACCGGCGTACCTGGCTGCGTTGCCCGAAGCTTCAATATTTCCGAAGCGCCGCAGCCGCATGAAGAGTGGTTCTTCTTTCCTGCTGAATGGCATGCTTCCCAAAGCATGCCTGGCTATCGCTGGCTTGGCGATCCCAGTTCGGATACCATCATCAACCTGTTTCATGGGCTGGCGGTTTATTTCGATTTATGCGCTGATAACGCGCACCAAAAACGCATCGCCGCGTTGATCGACCGCATCATGACGCGTATTATAAATCATAACATGCGGATTGTGGATATTGATGGCAAAATGACGCTCTGGGGAAACTTCTCACCAGAATTGGAACATGATCCCCTGAATTCGCTAATCGCGCTGGCGCTTTTAAAAATCGCACACCATGTTACGCGGGATGGTCGCTTTGACTATCAATATTATGAGCTTATTAATAAACACGAATACGCGGAGCACGTGCTGCTTGCCAAATCCTTCGAAGTACCGCAGGTTCCCTGGGACGATCAACTGGGCATGCAGGCGTTGTACCATCTTTTGAATTATGAGCGCGATGCCGCCCTGACAATGAAATACATGGCGTCGCTGGAACGCTATTGGGGGATGTTGAATTCGGATATGCGGGTCTATTTTCATGTGATTTACAGCTACTTTGTCCCCGATAATTTCGGCTTTACAGAAAAATCTTTGGATTACCTGATTAACTGGGCTGGTGCCTGGCGCCAGAAACGCGATGAATTGATGCCCCGACAGGATGGCTCCGTCGATCACATCATTGGAATTTGGCAGGAATCGCCCCAGGATTACTTGCTCACATACTGGTGCGCACGTTATCATAAAATATTAGCAGTTGACGGAAAAATCATAAATCCACGAAATGCCAATCTGAGCGGACGCGGCAAAAACGCGCCGCGAGGAATGGTACTCGTCCCGGCTGGCGATTTCATCATGGGTTCCGATGACGGCGATGCGGACGAATATCCGCAGCGAATCGTACATCTGGACGCGTATTATATCGACGTATTCGAGGTTACCAATGCAGAATATGCAAAATTTAATAAAAACCATAAATTTGATCCGGATCGAGCCAATGAAGCCGTAACCGGAGTAAGCTGGCACGAGGCGAATGCTTACGCGAAATTTGTGGGGAGACGCCTGCCAACTGAAGCTGAATGGGAAAAAGCCGCCCGTGGCTCCGATGGTCGTCGCTATCCCTGGGGCAATCATTACGAACTCAGCATGTCCGAACCATCGGGATTGGTGCAAGAAGGGGTCTGGCGCGCGGGGATCAGTCCGTTCGGCGCTTATAAAATGGCTGGACATGCCTGGGAATGGACCGCCGACTGGTACAAGCCTTACACGGGCAATACCACCACGAGTCCGGCTTACGGCGAAAAGTATAAAGTCATCCGCGGCGGATCAAGCTTCAACGACCAGAGCATGCAACGCTGCGCACACCGCTACTATCTCGATCCGTCCGCAAAAAACAGCGGCTATAAAGTCGGATTTCGCTGCGTTAAAAGCGTGCGATAGGAATACGTGTTAATAAAATTAAAATTTTAAGATCTTTCGAGAAGAAAAGAATAGGATCAGGATTTGCTTGAAAATGCACAGTTTAGTGTTATTGCGAGGAGCGAAGCGACGAAACAATTTCATATTCAATTGCAAAAACAGAGATTGCTTCTCTTGACTGCGCAATACTCACAATAGCGGATTAAAAAAATGCCATATTGCCAGGCAAATCCTTAGTAAGCACAAATATAATTTTTTCATGCAGCATTGAAAAAGAACCACTCTCGTACTCCGCATTTCTGTAAACTAAAAGCGCATTGTTATCATATAAAATGGGCGATTGGCTTTAGGCTGACGGCTTTTGGCGCTTAGATTATCAGGAATTACGTCGTATACATTATTTCACCTGTTGGGTGATAAACTTGGATAATTCTAATTAATTGAAATTTAATTAGCTAAAAGCCAATCGCTCAATTTAGGTATCACACAAATCCCCAAAAATTATAAATGACCCGTAAAACAGGACACGACTATGAAAGATCAATTCTTCAGAAACATCATTCCGATGGTGCGCGAGTGCATCTATGAAAATCAAGTTCCGATACCGCAATGGGAAATGGCTGAAATTCCTGAGCAAAAGGAGGTTGCGCCCGACCTGAATCGCCTCGATTGGAAATTGGTCACGATTCCGCTTCGCTGGGGACGCACAAAATTGACATGCTGGTTCCGAACATCAATCACCATTCCGGAGCATTTCAAAGGACACGAATTTGTTCTTCATCTCGATCCGGGCGCAGAAGGACTGTTATATGTCAATGGAACTCCATTTCACGGTCTCGACTCAAACCGGCATGAAATTCAGTTTCACGGCTTCAATCCTGGTGACACGCTCGAGCTTACAATTGAAGCATACAACGGACACCAGTTGAATCCCGCGATATTTACTTATGTTGAATTGGCTACCATTAATTCGAGCGCCAGGGAATTATACCATCACCTTGATTTTGCCTGCAAAGTGATGGATACGCTGGCGCCAACAACGGACGCTCGCGCATATCTGATGAATGAGCTTTATGACGCTTGCAAGCGAATTGACACAACCGGCAGTGAACTCCGGCTCCGCGACTCTCTCGATGACGCCTTAGCCTGCGTTAAAGAAACGATTTATGCCCGAACGCAACAACATCCTGAGATACCTCAAGTGTGGCTAACCGGGCATTCGCACATAGACGTTGCCTGGCTGTGGAGTCTGTTCGAAACCAGGCGCAAAACCGCGCGCACCTTTTCCACCGCCCTGAGATTGATGGAGCAATACCCGGATTTTATTTTCATCCAGAGTCAGCCACATCTTTATGAATACGCCAAAGCGCATTATCCGGCAATTTTCGATCAAATCAAAGCCGCAGTTAAAAAAGGTAATTGGGAGCCGGCGGGAGCCATGTGGGTGGAGGCGGACTGCAACATCAGCAGCGGCGAAGCCCTCGTGCGGCAGGTGGTGCTCGGGAAAAATTACTTCAGAAAAGAATTTGGTGTAGACACGAAAGTACTCTGGTTGCCTGATGTATTCGGCTACTCATGGGCATTGCCCCAGATACTCAAAAAAGCAGGTGTCGATTATTTCATGACTGCCAAAATTTTATGGAACGAAACCAATCAATTCCCATATACGACGTTTCAATGGAAGGGGATCGACGGCAGCACTGTGCTCTCACATTTTCCGTTCATGGGATATTCCGGGCAGGTTCAGCCGGGGAACCTTAAACGCGCTGTTGATAATATTCGAAACAAAGAGAACGCACAGATTATGCTCTTCCCGTTCGGGCATGGCGATGGCGGCGGTGGGGTGGTACCCGAATTTCTGGAAAATTTCAATCGAACCAGGTATTTTCCGGAATTACCCGTTTGTAAACAGGGCACTATCGCTGACTTCTTCGAATACCTCGATGCAAATACGGAAAACCTGCCAACCTGGTTTGGTGAGTTGTACTATGAATTTCATCGCGGAACCTACACAACCCATTCAAAAATCAAGCGCCATAATCGCAAATGTGATTTTCTGTATCGTGATGCCGAAATTTTCGGGTGTTTGGCAGGCGAATCGCTATCGGATATTTACCAAACGCTCGAACCAGGCTGGAAAAAAATACTGCTCAATCAATTTCACGATATCATCCCCGGCTCCTCGGTCGAGGAAGTCTACCTGGAAGCAGAACAGGACTATATCGAAGCCCGAAAAATCGGGGAATCATCCAGAACAGAATCAATCAAGGCACTTGCAAAGAACATCGATACCATAACATCTGAAGGATTGCCGGTGGTGGTGTTTAACTCATTGGGTTGGCAGAGAACCGAGTTGGTCGAAATAGAGGTGAGTTTGCCTACGGAACAGGTTACGGTCACCGATGAAGCCGGACACCATCTGGTGCATCAAATTCTCGACAGGCGGCACGAGTCAACAAAGCTGCTCTTCGAAGCCCGGGATGTGCCCCCGCTTGGATATCGAACGTTCTTCATACGGAAGGGAACTGCCTCGCAGCTTGATTCGGACCTTCGTGTAACACCCTCTGAACTCGAAAATAGATATTTGAAAATCCGGCTCAACGATGGCGGCGAGATTGTTGAAATGCTCGATAAGCAAACCGGGCGCATTCTGAATGCACCGGGAGAGCCAATAAACCTGCTGAAAACGTACCAGGATCTTCCGTATTCATGGGAGGCATGGGAGCTTACGCCCGAATATCAAGATCGTGAACTCGCGCTATTTAAAGTGACCGAGATCGAAGTATTGGAACATGGACCGGCACGGGGCGCCATCAGGATCAAGCGCGAATCGGAGCAGTCGACACTCACCCAGGTGCTCGCTCTTGCCTGCTGCCACCCCTACCTGGAGGTGCACACACACGTTGATTGGCATGAAAAGCGTACACTGCTCAAAGCGCTGTTCCCGGTGGATATTTTATCGACGAAAGCAACTTATGAAATACAGTATGGCAGCATCGAACGCCCGACGCATCGAAATACCAGTTGGGATGCCGCCAAATTCGAGGTTTGCGCGCAAAAGTGGATCGATTTATCTGAGGGCGAATACGGCGTAAGTCTTATGAATGACTGCAAATACGGGCACCATGTCTCAGGCAACGTCATGGGCATCACACTGTTGAAATCCCCGATGTATCCGCATCCGGTGCATGCGCATTCGATTAATCCACATATTAAAGACCATCCCTACTACGACAATTTCACCGACCAGGGAGAGCATCATTTTTCGTATGCAATTTATCCCCATACAGGGAATTGGCGCGATGCGGGCACGGTGGAAAAAGCGTATGCCTTCAATGTGCCTCTGCTGGCGGGCATCGCAGAAAAATCATCCGGCGGGTTGCCTTCACGCCAGGCATTCATCTCAATCGATAAATCCAATATCGTTTTGGAAACGTTGAAACCTTCTGAAGATGGCAAACGCATGGTGCTGCGATTATATGAAAGCCATGGCACCAAAACGCCGGGCAAGTTGAAGCTTTTAATACCCATTTCGGAAATCTATGAGTGCAATTTGATTGAGGAACCGGGTGAGAAAATCAACCACACAAATGGTGAGTTCGAGATTGTTATAAAACCGTACGAAATCAAATCATTCATTTTATCGAAATGATTCCGGGTCGTCAGAATTGAAACCGATTCAACGGATGAATATATTCACTCTTATGCTTCCGGAAAATCTGAATTGATTTTCGATGTAATCCATCAGCTAACGGACTCACCGTCACACGCAGCGCAAGCATCCAGCGTTGAAAATAAAAAACCCCATAAATCTAAAGCTATCGACGCTTTGTTCTATGGGGTTTTTTCATCCTCTATTTCTTTCAGTCTCGAACGATTTGAGGCTCGAGACGCTTCAGACACAATTATTTTTTCGTATAGACACCATTCATTTCCTGAATGAGCGAAGTGACCCCCCTGAAATCAACTTTGCCGCTGCCCATTTTGGGAATATCCGCCATCACGACAAAGCTTTTTGGCAATGAGATATTTGGCAATTCCTCAGCCATTTTTTTGAGTATGGTCTTCTCATCTACTTTTTCAGTAACCACAGCGATTATTTTTGCACCCTTTGCCGAATCTGGAACTTCGACGACACAACAGGTTACATTATCAGGCAAATGTTTTTCCAACACCAATTCTGTTCTGACGAGTGAGACCATTTCACCACCGATTTTGACAAAGCGTTTCAAGCGTCCGCGATGCCAGAGATATCCATCCTCATCGAGCATTCCCATGTCGCCCGTATCGTACCAGCCATCCCTTAAATGCAGCGATGTTTCTTCGATATCGTCAAAATAGCCTTTCATCACGGAATCGCCTTTCACCAGAATTTTGCCTTCTTCTCCTGTGGGAACTTCCTCACCGCTCTGGTGATCGACGATTTTGACATTTACGCTGGGCAATATTTTGCCGATACTGCCAGGTTTATTCGCATCTGGCAAATTCGTTGACACCACTGGGCTGGTTTCGGTGGCGCCATAGCCTTCGAATAAATCCATATTGTGTTTTTTCCTGAAGCCCTCCCGCAGTGCCGCCGGCAATTTATCTGCCCCGGAAACGGCAATTCTGACTGTTTCAAAATCACCGGGCGCGGATTTTCGCAGATAACCCTGGAAAAAACTGGGTGTACCAACCATGAGGGTAATTTTAAAATCCCGTACGATATCGCAAATTGTTTTGTATTCCAGCGGATTGGCGTAGCTTATCATGGTGCAACCGGTGGTTATCGCCAGCCAGAAATTAACAGTCAAACCAAACACATGGAAAAATGGCAAATTAGCTAGGATGATGTCATCGGGAGTAATCTCGAGCATTTTATGAATATCGAGCAAATTTGTGCCGATGTTTCGATGCGTCAATTCAACAGCTTTTGGATCTTTCTCGCTGCCGCTGGTAAACAGAATGACAACATCATCGTCCGGTTCCCCTTTGTGAATCCGATTCAGCAGCACCGGCGTGGGCAATTTCGATTTGACTGCCGCGCTGAGCTTGTCCTTAGTCGTGACTTGCTCAAGGATGTCTTCGATGAAGACCATGCCTTTGACAAGTCTACATCCGATTTTTTCAAGTAGTGCACGTGAGGTGACAATTGTTTTGAATCCGCACTTGCGCTGCGCATATTCAGCGTTTTCGGCTGCACCTGTGGAGTAGTTAATCATCACAGGGACTTTGCCGCACATGAGCGCACCTAATATTGACAACGAGCACCCGGCGGATGTAGGAATCATAATGCCCAAAAATCCTTCCGGATATTTTTTGAATTTCTTCGCCAATATCAATGACGCTATCAGAGCCTTGCTAAAAGTCAATTCGCGATTTGTGGTTCTATCGTTAATAGCAATTTTGCTCCCGTTTTTTTTTGCCACCCTTACAAAGCGATGATGTAAAAGCATCTCTCCCTCCATCGAGTTATTTGAGTGAATGCAATTCTTCCCATGACTTCCAGTTGCGTTTTTAGATTAACTCCTTGAGCGATTTGAAGTGATTTTCCCATTAATAGTGAAAATGGTATTTCCTAGGTTTATTCAGCAAAACTCCCGTTTCAAACGTTGGCAAATCGGGTACCAGCTTCTGATTTGACGTGAGCTTTGAGAACGTTGAATTCCCGATACGAGGATATTCAATCCCATGCGTTACGAAAAAGTTAAATATTAAATCAACACGATGCAAGTGATTTTTTTATTTTTATGCAAACATTCACAAGAATTTTTGCCAGGGAGCATTATGCGCCTCAAAGGATTTTAATTCGGGTGTATCTTGCATCCATTCATTTAAATCTTAAGAGAGGAAATATCGCCTTAACAAATTGTTTTATTTACTTATATATAGCAATCCAAATGAATGGCATTGACTTTGCTTTAACCCGCAGAAAAAGGAGACAGTCATGGCTCTGGCACTGGCAGTTTATGAAAATCGGATTGCGTCATTATTTGAATCCTCAAATCGTTTTATATTTTTCGATCAAACGCCATATACCCTGGCGCAATCCTATTCTGTTAATATTCCGAATCAATCACCGACTGAACTCATAAAATTACTTAAAGCAAATAATTGTAGAACGCTGATTTGTGGTGCAATTAGCGGAAGCACGTTTATTATGGTGCAAAACGAAGGAATCGAGGTTATCCCCTGGATTACCGGAGAGTTGGAAAATGTTATCGCGGCTTATCAAAACGGAAATGGCTTTTCGCCGCACCTGATCATGCCGGGTTGCAGAAAGGGCTTCCACCGCCGACAACATCGGTTTCGATGCGGCTCAGGAAAATGGCGAGGAATGAATAAATAATCTGATTTATCTTTTTGCAAATAAAAACGTTTTACAGCGGCATCAGTTACCTATTATTGAAAACAGGAGCGAAAACAATGAAACTTTGTATAACTGCAACCGGAAAAAATCTGGATGCGCAAGTTGATCCGCGTTTCGGACGCGCTGAATATTTTATCATCATCGATCCGGACACAATGGCGTTTGAAGCACTGGAAAACGCTAGCTTGAATGCCATGCACGGTGCGGGAATTCAGGCTGCGCAATTAATGAGTACCAAAGGCGTCACCGCAGTGATAACCGGGCAAGTTGGACCCAACGCATTTCACACACTCAAAGCCGCAGGAATTGAAATGTTTCATACCAAAGCTTCCAGCGCAGCGGAAACCGTTGATGCTTATAAAAAAGGTCAACTCAAGCCGATCGCAGAAATGGGTGCTGCGCACGCAGGAATGGGGGGCAGAAAAGGAACCGCTGGCGGCAGGGGTATGAATTAGCGAATCTTGCATGCCAGTGAAATATGCATAAATGCACCTTAAATAACCGGGGAGTTAGCGCTTAATCATGCTTACTATCAATGAGAAAAATTGTACCGGGTGTGAAAAATGCCTGGACGCCTGTCCCACAGGCGCGATTTACATGGTCGATCACAAAGCACAAATTGATACGACTCTTTGCAACGCGTGCGAGGCATGCCTGCGCGTCTGCCCGAATGGTGCCATCGTCTTGACGCCTGCAGCCATGCAGCCTGCGCCGGTGCAAAATGACGCTCAAATTGACAGTCCCAAAATTCAGTCACCCTTGAAATCGGCTTTCATGGCGCTGGGAAGCACATTAGTCTCCCTGGGAGTTTCAAAGCTGGGCGACTTTCTCGCGTCACGACTGACAAAATCCAATCAGATCGCACCGGTCAATTCAGGAAAAGCTCAACGCGGATTGGCAGGACGATCTGGCGCACGCGGCGGAGGACAACGGCATCGACGCGGAGGGCGAGGCAAGCGGTGATTCGCCTGCATTTCGATTGAGACTGATTTTGGTGAAACCAGGCAAAGCGCAATTTCCGATGTGTTTATGGAAATGAAAATCCACGCATATTATCAATTTTAATTTCACGTTTTTAAAATCATTTTTGAGGAGGTGTTTAACATGCCAAGAGGTGATGGAACAGGTCCGACCGGACAGGGACCGGGCACCGGAAGAGGTGGCGGACGTGGTGCTGGCGGCGGACGCGGACGCATGGGAGGCAGTAATCCGGGTTCAGGTCCGGGCGGGAATTGTGTTTGCCCGAGTTGCGGCACAATCGCCACCCATCAGGTCGGGATCCCCTGCTATTCGGTTTCATGTCCCAAATGTGGCACAGCAATGATCAAACAGAAGAATCCGTAATCGATTCTTCAATCGGGGCAGTTGAATTGAGCCGAAAGCGGCTCAAAATATTCAACTACCAAAAATAGCACATCTGATTAGATGCAATTATTAAAATTATTTTAAGGAGGTGATTTTCATGCCGCGTGGAGATAGAACAGGACCAGCCGGAATGGGACCCATGACTGGCAGAGCAGCCGGATATTGTGCCGGTTATGCAGTTCCAGGATATGCCAATCCCATTCCCGGGCGAGGTGCCGGCTTCGGAGGTGGCGGCAGAGGCTTCGGCGGAGGCGGTCGTGGCTGGCGCAACATGTATTACGCAACCGGGCTTCCGGGATGGATGCGCTTTGCTACCAGCCCAACTGCACCGTATGCCCCGCAGGCTTATGCTCCTCAGATGACGGCAGAGCAAGAAATCGACTATTTGAAAAATCAAGCTGAATATTTTCAAAAAGGGCTTGAGGAAATCAAAAAGCGTATCGACGAGCTCGAAACCAAATAATCCGGAATTCCGTCACAATTGACCGGACAGAATCCCGGGCATCCGAATGATTCGATCAATGCTACGCGCGAAAAAATCGGATGACCGGGATTCATTTTAATGAGATGAATATTTTTTTCTGAATTAAAGAGCGCTGAATGGAAGAAATTGCTGCTTTCGCTGCCGTCGCATTCGTGAAAGTTATTGACACATAGAGACAATCTCTCACTCGCTTTTTTCATTTTTAAAAAAATTAGCAGTACTCATTTTGATTCACGATTCGTTGATCCCTGCATTCGCATAGATATTAATTGAGGGCGTCGGGAACCATTTGGCTGCTCATGACTTTAAGTACCAATATTTGATTACGGGAGCTTGCAAACAATTAGCTACAATCATTTGATTTTTTATATGGATAATAAAACGAAAACGGAAGCGATTCACCTGACACTGGAATGCATTCCCTGCGCAATAAACAGCTTAATCAAGCTCTTCAAAAACGGATTCATAGAGCCGGACAAGCAGGAAGCTGCCATGCGCGTCCTGCTGAAATTTCTCAGCGAGATCGACTTCAGAAAATCTCCGCCGGAAGTTGCGGGAGACATGCATCGGCTCATCCGGAAAATCATCGACGATAACGATCCATACTTCCAAGTCAAGCAGGAGTTCAATACGCTCATGCTTAAATTTTATCCGGAACTTAAGCGTCAGCTTGAAATGGCTCCTGATGACTATCAACTGGCGCTGCGGTTGGCAATCGCGGGAAATGTGATTGACTTCGGACCGAACCACAACTTCAATATCGAAGAGACATTGAAAACTGCGCATGGCGTAAAGCTTGCCGTCGATCACTCGGCTGAACTTAAAGCTGCGGTGCGCAATGCCGAACGCATGTTGTATATCGGCGATAATGCGGGTGAAATCGTCATGGACCGAATTCTTCTGGAAACCCTCAATCATCCGAACGTATATTTTGCTGTCCGCGGCGCCCCCACACTTAATGATGCCACGCTTGACGATGCAAAGCAAACGGGTATCGATAAAATCGCAACTATGCTTTCAACCGGAGATGATTCGCCCGGAGTTGTGCTCGATCGCGTATCCGAAGAATTCAGGCGCGTATTCGACACCGTCGATCTCATCATCGCCAAAGGGCAGGGCAATTACGAAGGATTATGCCATTACCATAAAAATATCTATTTCTTGTTAATGGCAAAATGCGATCATGTAGCGCAGCATATTGGTGTTCGCAAAGGGGATTTCCTGCTCTTGAGAGGAAAATAAGCGATTGCGTTGCATATTGTAATTTTCAATCCAAAATAAATTGAACGAATCGGAGAGTTTCATGCCTACGTACGACTACGTGTGCGAAAAATGCGGCTATCATTTTGAACAATTTCATGGAATTAATGCGGAAAAAGAAAAAATTTGTCCTGAATGCGGGAGCAAAGTCAGGCAGGTGATCGGTAACGGTGGGGGTATTATTTTCAAGGGCAAAGGCTTTTACACAACCGATTATGCGAATAAAAAAAGCATCTCATAAGTGTTTCACATATCCACACAAGCCCAAATGTCAATCTGAAAAAATCGGGTAAACAATGGAAAGCGCCTTAATCTGGTTCGGATTTTTTGTCTCTTTCGGATTGCTGCTGCTCGTTTCGCGATGGCGCCTGTGGTTTGGTCTGGTCGTGGCATCGTATGTTTTGGGATTATTCAGCCTATCGCCCGTTGATTTGTGGCAGCAAACACTGAAAACTATCAGCGATCCGGCGGTCTTGGCACTGGCGCTGGCGGTGGGATTGATTCCCATCATCGGCGGCGCAATGGAATTCAGCGGATTAATGGATGATTTGGTTTCAAACCTTAAATTGAAACGCAAATCATTCATGGCGTTCACGTCAGCATTCATCGGGTTGCTCCCGATGCCCGGGGGCGCATTGCTTTCGGCGCCACTGCTCGATCGTGCCGGGGATGCGGTACCGCCTTCCATAAAATCGGCGATTAATATCTGGTTTCGCCATGTCTTTTTGCTGATTTATCCGTTGGGTGCGCTGCTTGCTTCAAGCCGGATGGCAAATCTGAATTTATACTCTGCAGCCGTTTACCTGCTGCCCGGATTTGTTTTGATGCTGGTATTAGGCTATTGCCTCATTTTAAGATATGTTAAAGATCAAACGCCCGAAAAGCGCGCTCTCAATCGCCGGAAGTTGATTTTGCCAGTCATCATCATTCTTATCGCGCCGATTATTCATTTCGCGCTGATGATGCTTTTCGAGGAACTCATGCAGGAAATCCCGCTCCTCGTTGGCGTTAGTATCAGTCTCGGTCTGGCGCTCGCTGCCGGTCGCATCAATCGCCAGCAGTTTAAACTGATTGCTCAAAAAATGAAACCCTGGAACTTTGCACTGATCATTCTGGGGATGTTTTTATATTTGAATATCTTCAAGGCATCGGAAACATCGCGCGTCATTGCCGATGCTGCATTTTCAAAAGTATTTCTGGTGGTGGGTATCGGGGCGCTGTTGGGATTCGTTACCGGCAGGGTGCAGGTTCCGATATCTATCTTGCTGCCAATTTACTTCATCCAATATAAAACGGACACGGTTTCGCCGTTTATATTTGCCGTCATGTTTTTCGCGGTTTACCAGGGGTATATCATTTCACCGGTTCATCCCTGCGTCACAGTGACAGTTGAATATTTTAAAACAGAAATGAAAGATTTTTATAAATTACTGGCGATTCCGGGATTAATTGGGATCGCTCTGGCATGGCTGGTTGGATCGGTCTTCTTTTAGCGCCGCCATCGAGCAGCCGTCGACTACAGACCATTTGCCAACCGAGGAACACAGGAAGATCATTAAAACAAGGAGCAATTTTGTATGATACTCAGCATTGCCAGCGGCAAAGGCGGCACTGGAAAAACGACAATCGCCGTTAACCTGGCGCTATCGCTGGAAAATAACGTGCAGTACCTCGACTGCGATGTGGAGGAGCCAAACGGTCACATTTTTATCAAACCGCAAATCCGGGAATCGAAATCATTCGCCGTGCCCATTCCGGAAGTTGATTTGCAAAAATGCACCTTCTGCGGCAAGTGTACTGAAATTTGTGAATTTCATGCGATTCTTGCCATCAAGGACAACGTGCTGGTATTCCCGGAGCTCTGCCATTCATGCGCCGGGTGCTGGCTGGTATGCCCTGAAGGAGCAATATCGACCGCTGAAAGACAAACAGGTGTCATCGAAACGGGCGCGGCAGATGGCATCGAATTCGTTCATGGCAAGTTGAATCTGGGCGAAGCCATGTCACCACCGCTTATCAGGGAGGTGAAACGCCATAAGGAATCCTCGAAAATCAACATTATCGATGCGCCCCCGGGCACGTCCTGCCCGGTAATTGAAGCGATCAAAGGCAGCGATTTTGTGCTTCTGGTGACTGAACCTACCCCATTCGGATTGCACGATTTGAAGCTGGCGGTTGAAATGCTGAGGCTGCTGAAACTGCCATTCGGTGTGATTATCAACCGTGCGGATATTGGCGATGAAAGCGTGCAGGACTATTGCGACGCTGAAAGC
Organism: Candidatus Zhuqueibacterota bacterium; assembly: GCA_016927835.1. Taxonomy (GTDB): domain Bacteria; phylum Zhuqueibacterota; class Zhuqueibacteria; order Thermofontimicrobiales; family Sulfurfontimicrobiaceae; genus Sulfurfontimicrobium. Next base: position 32,588 of record JAFGMA010000249.1, read on the forward strand.
ATTCCCGTGCTCATGCGAATCAACAACGACCGAAAAATTGCGGAAGCCTATTCGAGGGGCATCCCCATCGTTGAACGCTATCCTGAATTTTCAGCACGTTTCCGTGATTTGCACCGTGAGATCGAAAGGAGGATCGGGCTATGAGAGAAATCGTCATTATCAGCGGAAAAGGCGGCACCGGCAAAACTACGGTAACCGCGGCGTTCGCCTCTTTGGCAAAAAATAAAGTAATGGCTGATTGCGATGTCGATGCGGCTGATCTGCACCTGATCCTGGCGCCAGAAATAAAACACCGGGAAGATTTCAGAAGCGGCAAATCGGCGCTTATTCGTGAAGCCGATTGCACGCAGTGCGGTAAATGCATTGAACTCTGCCGCTTTGATGCCATTGATGATAATTTTGTTGTCGATCCCGTCTCCTGCGAAGGCTGCGGTGTTTGCGTCTGGTTCTGCCCGGCGGAAGCGATTGATTTCAAGGAGAATACCAGCGGGCAATGGTTCATCTCCGATACACGCTTTGGACCGCTGGTGCACGCAAAACTGGGAATCGCCGAGGAAAATTCAGGCAAATTAGTCACCCTCGTTCGGCGCCAGGCAAAGCAGGTGGCAGAATCGGAATCGCTCGATACGATCATCATCGATGGTGCCCCGGGTGTGGGCTGCCCGGTCATTTCATCGATTACCGGTTCCAGCGCGGTGCTCATTGTTTCCGAACCCACGCTTTCAGGTTTGCACGATATGAAGCGGGTGGCGGAACTGGCAACCGGTCACTTCAATATTCAAACTTTTGTATGTGTGAATAAATATGATTTGAATCAGGAAATAACGAATCAGATTAAAGCCCATTGCGATGCGAACCAACTTACATTCGTCGGGCAAATTCCGTATGACGAGAGCGTGACCCGTGCGATGGTACAGGGAAAAAATGTCATCGAGTACGGGAACGAAATCGTCAAACGTGCCATTGAATCAATTTGGGATAATCTATTGAACAATTTACCATAAATTTTAAGGAGCCAGCCAATGAAGATCGCAATTTCAACCGATAATGGCAACGTTTCAGCTCATTTTGGTCGTTGCCCCGAATTCACAATCCTCGAAATTGATGGCGGGAAAGTCGTCAAGCGAGAAAGCATGTCCAATCCCGGTCATCATCCCGGATTTTTGCCGCAATATTTTGACGAACTGGGCGTCGATGCAGTGATTGCCGGCGGCGGCGGACAACGGGCACAAATGCTTTTTGCCGAAAAAAATATCCGGTTCGTACTCGGAATCACGGGCACAATTGATTCCACTATTGAAAAACTCTGCAAAGGCGAATTGAAGGGCGGTGAAAGCCTGTGCCAACCCGGCGCCGGCAAAGGATACGGGCTGGACAAGTCCGAATGCGACCATGAGGATGATGAAGCACACCATTGAAAAATTCGCATTCAAGCTAAACTGCAAAAACCGGTCGTTCTCAACGCGAGCCGCATTCCTTCGAAGGGCTCTGCTACCACATGAACGTCGCCCCTTGCCCCGGTTCGACATACTCCGCAAAAATCCACCGGATGCCCAAGACTTCACGCGCCTGGAGATCACAGCTATGAATTCAACTTTGAAAATCCAACTCTCGCCGATTGGCATGATTCATACCCCGTACCTGGACGCCAGCGATATTCCTATCCAGGGTATTTTCAAAACTCATGTTATCGGCAGAATCGAATTGAATCCGGAATTCGCACCCGGGGTAAATGACCTCCATGATTTCAGAAATGCCATATTGCTTTATTTTTTTCACCGCACTGAAAAAGTGCACCCGGTAAAAATCTTTTATAATGCATAAATTTATTAAATTGCTTTCGCTAAGGCTTTTCAACCTTAAACGCTGCACCGCTCAATCCTGGTTAATGCAATTCTGTTTTCCAACTTTTGGGGATGTTTATCGTATTCTGTCATATTGAAGCGATGCCTGTAGACCGCTTCCGCCTTTTGTAACATCACCTTGTTTTGATTTCATGTACTTAAGAAGGAGGAGAAGATGAAACCCAGCAGCATAATTTGCATTTTCATCGTTTTTATCATCACAACAGCCGGATGCAATGTCAGCGTTAATAAATCAATACGCATCAAGGATGGCGAAACCGTTCGGCGGAGCCTGAATACTGTGAACGGCAAAATCATCATCGGCAACGAGTGTGACGTACGGGGTAATTGCCGCAGTGTAAATGGTCGCATTGAAATCGGGCGGAATTCAAGGATTCAGTCGCTGGAGTCCGTCAATGGCAGAATTGAAATTGGGAGCCATGTGACTGTGCAGGGAAGCATCAGATCCGTCAACGGCAATATCACCTGCCAGGCGCCTGTTGAAATCGAGGGCAGCATTACCGCGGTGAACGGTTCAGTCGAGTTGAATCGCGGGAGCGTCGAAGGGGATATCACCACGCACAATGGCGATATCTCGCTGCTCGATCACAGCCGTGTGCGTGAGAGCATCATCATCAAGCATAGCAACGGACTTTCCGATCGTCGTCTGAAAATAACCATTGCTGATGATTCTTTGGTTGAAGGTGATATTATTGTAGAGGATGACGATATTGAGGTGACGGTTTATCTTCAACGAGGAGGCAGGGTTGAAGGAGAAATTGAAAATGCGAAAGTGGTTGAAGAATAGCGCGGATTCATCGACGCTTTCACAATTCTGCCAGGTGAGCGAGGCTATTATTTCCCTGGCTGAATCTTCCTGAAAATATAAATGTTATCATCCCTCAGAAACGATTTTATGGCAACCGGTTCATAGCATTCGGTTTTCGCAGCCTGTGCGAGCACTTTTTCTTTTGGTGTCGAATGCCAGCCCATATTTTCCGCTTTTGCGGGATCGGCTTCGATAATCACCAGCCTGCCGTTTGGCTTGAGTGCCGAGGCGATATTTTTCAGCAGCGAAACCGGATCATCCAGGTGATGATAGGTGTTGATCATATATACGAGATCGCATTGTTCCTTCGGAAACATGGGATCAGTCGCCCTGCCTTCGACTACGACCATATTTCGTATATTTTCACGTTCGCAGCGCTCGCGCATGAAATTGAGCGCCTTTGAATCGATATCATTGGCAAAGACTTTCCCGCTCTCGCCTACCCTGGTTGCCATTTTCACCGCTACGCGCCCGTTTCCGGCACCCACTTCACCAATGACCATTCCCGGTACCACACCGATGCTGTCCATTATTTGCCCGGTGGGTTGTCGCACTTCGAATCGTTGCTCCCATTCTTCGGACCACCTGCCTTTCTTCTGACAATAAATACTGCTCACTACCAAAAGAACCAGGCTGATGCCCATAATAACAATTGTGCTAAAATGATGTCGAAGCCGCATAATCTGCTTCCTCATTTATACGGGCGAGATCATCAGTGCATGGATATCACTCCCATCCCGGCGTGTCTTCAATATATTTGATGACTCTGGCAAGATCTTCGGGGGTGTCCACGCTATAACCCGCCATTTCGGAGTAATTGCTTTTAGTTTCAATCACCATTATTTTATAGCTTTTTTCCAGTACGCGCAGTTGTTCCAGCTTTTCAATTTGCTCAAGGCGTCCCGTAGGCCAACTCGAGTACTTGAGTAAAAAATCTTTTCGGTAGACATAAAGTCCGATATGCTCAAAGACTTCGATGCGCTGCCGGTCATCGCGCGGAAAAGGAATGAGCGATCTTGAGAAATAGAGAGCGATCTGATTTTCATCGGTGACAACTTTGACAATATTCGGATTTGTCCAATCCTCTTCCTTCTCGATTTTTACTTTCAATGTTGACATTGAGAGTTCAGGATGGTCGAGTAGTGGCTGCACCGCTTCATCAATCATCAGCGGATCGAGCAGCGGCTGGTCGCCCTGAACGTTCACTACAATATCGGCTGGTACTTTTCCCACCGCTTCGGCAATCCGATCGGTCCCGGATTGATGCTGCGGATCGGTCATCACTGCGTTGCCACCAAAACCCCTGACACACTTTTGGACGCGCTCATCATCTACTGCAACATACAGTTCATCCAGCAATTTCGATTTCAGAGTCCGCTCGTAAACACGTTGAATCATGGGCTTGCCCGCGATATCCGCGATGATCTTGCCGGGAAATCTAGATGATCCGTATCGCGCAGGAATCACGCCGATAACACGCTGATTTTTATCACTCATCTGCGTCCTCCATGGTGGTTGCCTCCTTCGTCTTTGAATTGGTTCTCTCGTTCAATACATCGCGTCTGATTCCGAAAACGATCAACGATCAATGAGTTTCGATAGACAGGTGAGTGTTTACGCTTCGAATCTTTCCAACATCACATCGCAATGTCACGTTCCCCAATTGCCGGTTGCGCCTGAGAAACGAGTAACCACCTGCAACAAGATTTTGATATTAATCATGCTTGCATCAAAAATCATCAATCGTCAATCGCAAATCGGTTTTTATGCTCAAATAAAACAGGTGAATCATCATGATTGGGTTAAATGCGACAGTAACGTCATCTGCTAAACAGCCTGCTTCAGCAATGCTGCATTTCAGCGGAGATCACCTCTTCTCACTGTCGCAGCTATTTAGCTGCTTCTACTTTATTATGAAATGCTTCTACATGAGGAATCCCCGCTTCAGCATAATGGGTGATTCCTTCTCTCTTGACGATTTGACAAAATCGTTGATAAGTGCCATCAAACTTCGCTTCCACCGGCGCGCGTTTGCATTTCAAATACATAATGGGCAATCGCGCAACTTCGACCCGCTGCCGGATTTCTTCATTATCGGCAACGGTTTCGGCAGCATCGAAAATGGCATCCGCCTCACGAATGAAATCATCGGTAAACAGCTTATCCTCCGGCTTCAAACCGAGATGGATATGTGTTTCGGGCGTAAGACGATTGTGAAGCAAATCGAAATAGCGGCAAATGTGTTGTCCGCTGCGCCCGTAATAGCCATACATAAAATCATCGAAAACCTTCGTGACATCGCATTCGGGATTCCACAGCAATTTTGAAATCAGGTACGCGCGCAATTCGGAAAACTCGCCGCCCCGGCTTTGATATGCTGCCTGCTCCATGATACCAATGGCGTGGTTATCGCGGAAGGTTTTAATATTCGGCTGGAGCACGCGAAAATTCGGGTAAGGCATGATATAATGACCGAAATTCACCACATAATCCCAGATGTAAAGATGCGGTGCAATCGCAGACCACCCCTGCAAATCGCTGATGAAAGATTCATTTTCGGGGCAATGGTGGAAATCGTGTGCAAAACAACACTCGATGCTGCATAACCGAATCACCACATTATGCCTCGGCTTCAATGTTCTGCATGGTTTTCTGGTGTAAGTATAAGCCAGAGTTCCGACAAATTTATCAGGGAATTCGCTTTCGATGTTCTCCGCTACCTGGTTTACGAACCAGATCAGGGGTCCGGCTTCGCCGCCTTCGCGCTCAGCAATCGCCTGGCATTTAGCGCATTGACACGGATTGCTCCAATCATTTTGTGACACGGAGTAAATCAGGTATTCCGGAAATTCATGCATCGTTTGTCTCAATCGCTCGGTAACGATGCGCAGCACATCGGGATTTGTCAGACAGAGCTGGGCGCGCTCATGGACGCGCTTGCCATTGATTTCGCTGTAATATTCAGGATGGTCGGCGAAAAATTCTTCAGGGGGCATGAACCGGTAAAACGTATGCACCGCCCAATAGCCTTCAACGCCGCCGGGCTGCTCCCGATAATTCATCGCTCCGTTGATTTTATTTCGCGCCGCCCAGATGGGTTCGAATGCCTCGTAATAAAAATCGTTGCGAACGCGAATTCCCGGCGACTCCGAATGGTACAACAAATCAAACGTGTATGCCGGTTTTTCAGGAATTACGCTTACATTGGGCGTGTACCAGCGGCACCCCATTTCCCGCTCTAAAAAATCCATGACGCCGTACATCGTGCCCCTGGCGGCGCCTCCCCAGATTACAATCGCTTGTCCGACATTGAGATACGTGAATGACTCATCATTTTTTGCCGGTGCCTGAAATTTCTCTCCGAGCAGGGCTTTGGCGCGTTTGTTAAAACCGACAACGATTTCGCGCTGGCTGACTGGCTTTGCATCGGAGACAATTGGAAAATCAGCGCCACTCACTTCACTTAGCCAGTGTTTGAGTTCTTTTGCCGCCCACTGCTCAGACTCAGATGCTTGCTCACCCAGCACAATCACATAATCGGTTTTACCATCCTTGAAGAGCTCGTATTCAATGCGTTTGCCCCCGGCAAAGGGTAGTTCGATTTTGTGTACGCTGTTATCCATCAAGCGCGCCTCCATTTTCAGGATGTATTTCGCATATTTATGGGGATCAATTCCAAGCGCCATCTTCGGCTTCTTTGTCCAGTTCTCTTCCCAACTCGGCATTTGCGGCTGCTCGACATCGAACACCTGCAGCTTTACATCCTTGAATAATTTACTGATTACCGATTCAGCCAATAAAAACCGAAGCGACACGCGACCTTCGTCATCATTCGCCACATAAAACAGCCTGGATTGCGCAACAAATTGAGCTGGCTCAAAAGGCAAAAAGCGGGCGCAAAAAGCCCAGATATTTCCGCGCTCTTCAACTTTCAGCAAAAGCGTGTTCTTGCCCTTCCGCAGCAACACCGGCATTGAATCATCGTCCGGGCGTAAACCTCGACCCTCGGAATAGTCCCAGAGGCGTTCCCCATTCACCCACAATCGTCCGCCATCATTGGTGCCGAAAGCCAACAGGCACACCTGATCTTTCGGCGATTCAATTTCGCAATAAGCGTATGCTGCAACAAATTCCTCGGTTGAAACTGCATCATCCAGACTGACAACCGAATCATCGCTCGTGTATTTGAACCACGTTACCGATTCTCCCTTGAACGTTTCGACTTGACCTTCGCGAATTTCAGGAACAGCTTCCCCTCCGTGCGCTTTCAGAAAATCGGTTTCGAAGCCTGGCAGGTGCACATAATCGGCTGCGCTTTCCGGAACTGCATCCAGCCGGAACGGTCCGCAAAGCAGCCACGTACGAAGCCACTGATTCATTTCAAATTTCACCACCGCCGCCTCGCCAAACACAGTGCTGCCGTTCATTATCAATAGCAAAAAAATCCCCGCGATGATGATTCCCGATTGTTTAGCCATCGTATATTCCTCCCTCAAATTCAGTTGACCGAACGATTTGTTTCCGCTGCCTGAAACGACGCAAGTGGTAATATAATCAATGCAAATTCAAAAAACAATCGGAATCTTAAAAAAATGGTAATGCCTCAGTTACGGTTTTTTTTCAAAGGGTATTTAATTGACTATCTGGGTTTAATTACTAGAACACTGATGAAACGGATCAGGCGGATTTGTACTGATATTTAACAACTTAAATGTATCTATTATTTCAAACCAATTCTCAAATCGTAAAGCTCATGATGGCAATACAGCGTTAGTAATTTTGATTTTGTCTTTGATAAAATTCATTCGTTTTTATAGATGTAAATTCTGGAAGATTTGAAAATTTCAATTTGAAATCCAT
>JAFGMA010000250.1 GCA_016927835.1 Candidatus Zhuqueibacterota bacterium
AACGCAGTGGAGCGAAGCAATCTCTATGTTTACAGTAAGTTATGAGATTGCTTCGTCGCTCGTACCTCGCTACTCGCAATGACAAACCAATGTTACTTTTTAACCCTTAACGAGTATAATCATCCCCGATGCGCAGCAACGTTGTGATATCGCTGTTTCAACAAATTGGATCGAGCTGCTATCCTTTTTAAAGTGAAAAAATGCATTGCACTTTAAATCCCAAAATCATTCACAGCGGAACGCCAAAAAAACATAGCCTCAATGCGTCTGGCTTTGAACAGGGAACTATGAACCGCTTAACTCATGTAAGAGTAAATTATCTTATTCCAATTAATTAGCGAGGGAGGACTTGTGAAGATGTTCATCAAATTTACATTTTTCCTGATTTTGATTTTAAGTATCACCCTGCCTGCCGGAATCGGTTTCGCCCGGAGCCCCGAAATCAATGAAACGGTACTCGAAAATGGTTTAAAAGTGATTACCATTGAAATGCACACCGCCCCGATCATCTACTCACAACTGTCATACAAAGTAGGCTCACGTAATGAAGTTCTGGGAAAAACCGGGTTGGCGCATATTACAGAACATATAATGTTCAAAGGTACGCCAACGTACCCAAAAGGAAAAATTTCGCGGCTCATCAAGGATAATGCGGGCGTTTTCAATGCATTTACCTCCAATGATATAACTGTCTATTACGAGCAAATGCCAAAGAATAAAATAGACCTGGCATTGGCTATCGAAGCCGACCGCATGCACAATTGCCTCATTGATTCAGCAGAATTGATGAAAGAACTGGAAGTAATTAAAGAAGAGCGGCGGATGCGGATGGAAGACAATTCTCTGGGTGCTTTCAGCGAAGAATTTAACTCGGTTGCGTTTAAAAGCTCACCCAATCGCTGGCCTATCATTGGTTGGATGAATGATATTGAAAATACAACACGCACGGATGTCTGGAATTTTTACCGAACCTACTATTCCCCCAACAACGCGACGCTGGTGCTGGCAGGCGATTTCGAAAACAGTGACATGCTGGCAAAGGTGAAAAAATATTTTGGCTCAATCCCGCGGGGACCTGCAATACCGATCCGAAGCTTTGAAGAGCCTGCACAAACCAGCAAGCGGATAATTACCTTGAAGCGACCGGATGTGAAAACCGGCTCGATACAAATGTCATGGCACGCGCCTGCGATAGGTCATCCCGACAATGCCGCACTGAAAATATTGGCGTTCATTCTCGGCGGAACGAAATCATCCAGATTGTACAAGCGCCTGGTTCAGGATGAAAATCTGGCTATGAGGGCATCTGCCGGTCTGCGAATTGGTAAGGATCCCTGGCTATTTACGATCTCGATTGAAGCCAGGGAAAAAAATATCAAAGAGTTTCCGAAAGTAGAAAAAATCATTATTGAAGAAATCCGGGACATCCAACAAAACGGTGTCACCGATTATGAAATGCAGCAGATCAAAAATCTGCTGGCATATAATGAAGTCTTCGAGAATATGAAAATTTCAAAAACCGGTGGTCGGATTTCCTCTTACGAAACCTATCTTGACTGGCGGTTCTATGAAGAGTGGAAGGAGCAACGGAAATCTACCACCATCGAAGACATCAAACGCGTTGCGGTTGAATATATTGATCCGGAAGTGGTAACCATCGGATATCTATTGCCGGATGGTACGGAGGCGGCAAAGATTTCAGGCGAAATCCCACAATCGGAAGAATCGAGTGATGCTGATAAATTTTATTATCTGCCGCCCGATTCCCTCGAAGATACGGTTGATGAACTGGATGTTATAAAGCCGCAGGACATCGCGCCACGCATTCAGCAAGCAAAACTGGCGAATAATATTCCGGTTTACTTCATTCACGACACATCATTTCCGGTGTTTTCGCTGCGAGGATTCATTCGTACCGGAAACTGCCCGGAAGATGTTGAAAAGCCGGGGATTGGCGCATTAACCAGCCGGATGCTTGTTCGGGGCACGCACAAGTACTCGGATGAATATTTGATTGAGCGCATGAATTTTTTGCCATTCAGTTTCTACGTCTCCGGCAGTGTTGAGCAAGTCAGGTTTAGCGGCAGCGTGCTTTCGGAATATGCAGATTCATTGCTAAAATATGGCATTGAAATGCTCAGCCATCCGGCTTTTCCTGAAGATAAGTTAACCATAATCCGCGATCAAATGATTGCGTCGCTCAGAAAAGCCAGCGCAGGCGCTGGTTGGAAATCCTCGCGCTTCCTTTTCGAGACAGTCTATGGCAAGGAACATCCGTATGGTCGGGTCGCTTCCGGTAATGTTGAATCGCTGAAGAAACTGACACCAAAGGACTTGCGGGAGTTTCACCAGACCTATTTTTGTCCGCAACATACCGTGCTGTGTGTGCTATCGGATTTGACGTTGCCGGAGGTTTTGGATAAACTCAATGCTACAATTGGGCGATGGAAACATCAGACTCCGCCTCAATTGACCGCTTTTCCGGAACCGCAAAAAATCAAAGGACGCATAAAACAGTGTTTCCCCATGCCTGAAAAAAGCCAGGCAGATGTCAGGTTGGGCGGTACATTGGTGCCGCATGGTCATCCCGATTCTGAGGCAATCGATCTCGCGGTTCATATTTTAGGCGGCAGTTCATTGTCTTCGCGCCTGGGGGTTAGCATACGCGATGAACAAGGATTGGTGTATCGTGTGGGGCTCAAGACGCGCCAGAGAATGACGGGCGGATTGTGGTTTTTGCAGGCAGGTACAAAAGGCGAAAATGCGCCGCAACTCGTCCGCAGCGCAATCAGCGAAATCGAACGTATGCGACGGGAAGAAGTCACTGCTGAAGAATTATTAGCCGCCAAACGCTACTTCATCGGTATCCTGCCAATGGTCGTCGAAACTCCTCTCGATATTCTCGACCAGATGCATGAAATGGTTCGACACAATCTGCCCTTGACCGATTTCGATACGTATTCACAGAGGGTGATGAAGGTCAATTCAAAAGATATTCTCAGGGTGATGAAGAAATATTTCGACACAGAGAATATGGTTATTGTTGGTGCGGGTCCTTTAGGGGAAGATGTATTTCGAGAATTTTAATTTATGGTGCATCTCAGGACTAAATTATACTCGGCAAGGCTTAAATTTTCAGTGCATTCTCTGTCATTGAGAGAAGCGAAGCGACGAAGTAATTTCTACATTTTTAAAGAGTTATGCGGCGGCGTGCAACGATTGCTTTGCTTCGTTCGCAATGACAGCTTTCTATAAATTTTTTACCCGCAATGGGTATAGACAATTTGCAAAAAAAATGCCGGGTTTCATTATTGCTGATTACCCGGCATTGTTTTTCTATTTCAGATCTTTATCAAAGAAAGCGCGCTCGATTGGATGAAAGCGCTTTATGACTCCATTGCCCACCCGCGTCATACCAACCGCCGTTTACAAACTCTCCATCTTTCATACGCCAGGCACCGCTTTTCAAATGATGCTGGTAAATTCTCAATCCATCTTCAATTGATGACAAGCGTTTGATCCATTTACCTCGTTCAGCTTTGAGACGGTCAATTTTTAATTTCAAATTTTTATCTGCCATGCGATATTGACGTTCATGCTGAGTCAATTTCGCCGATGCTGAATTAGCTTTTCGCTGTGCAACCTGACGCAGCGGTTTGACCAGGCGGATTCCCAGCCGAATCGAACCTTCAATCAACTGATCGCTCGCTGCCATGATATCCGGTCGATCACCGAAAAGCAGTTTCATGCGCCGCCGGTCTTCGAGTATTTGACCTGCGTTGTGATTGAGTACCCATCCGATTTTGTGGCTTGTTGAAGAAAGCGCATCGGCATACGTGAATGGCGGGATAAGTCCGCATACTTCACCTTTGGTCAGGCAAAATGGACAGATAATAGTCAGGTTCTCTTCTCGAAAGATGTATTTAAGCAGGATGTCAGGATGATCGTACAGGTTGACCACGCTTGAATTGACGCCAAAAGAGGTACTCCAGATAAAGGATGTTCCTTTTTTTGTGCCGGAAAAATCGCTCGTCGGTACGCCACTCGAGCTTTCAAAGACCATCCCGGCGCTGATGTTCGTCAGGTTGGGACAGCGAATGACTTCGAATTCATTCTGGTCATTCACGATCACAAATTCTTCAGGAATGATCGCGCTGATATATGAACTGGGGTGAACAGCGGTGACGCCTGCGCCCAGCCAGCTTTTTGAAACTTCACATCCGATTTGAGATTTTTCGCCAATCCTGGCTAATGAAATAACGGTATTGCGCTTCAAAATGACATCATCTTCTACAATGCTATTTTCAAGATACGCATTAGTCTGAAGGGTTACTTTTTTGCCAATTTTGGTATTAACCAGCGTTGCGCCTGAGTTGATTTTAGTATCGGAGCCGATTTCACTGTAGTCGCTTCTGACCTGGTAATCCCTTAAAAAAATGGTTTCTCCCAACACAGCATCTGTTGATTCCGTTTCGGTAGCTTTCGGTGCAGCAAATGCCCAACTCTGTTTATCAGGAACAGTGCTGATTATTGCCCGGTTAATATCGGTATTCTCCCCGATAAGCACCCAATTATCGGGCGCTGCAGGTTCACTTTCCGATTGCTCAACGCTTGGTGCGTAACCTGTGATTTCACTGTCACGAATCGTTGTGCCCGATCCAATCTTCGCCCATTGGACAATTGATCGGTGCAAGATTTTTGATTCATCCCCGATGCTGCTATTCGTTACATAACCGCTGATAGCACAGTTTTTACCTATTGTTACGTTTCCCTCAATCCGTGTATCGAAACCGATGATAAGATGCGAGCCTTCGCCAATATGGATCTGTTCATTGTTGCCTGCATGGAGTTCCACGTATTTATCGATGATTACATTGTCTTCAATGATGATTTTTCCTGTTTCGTCAGCCGATAGTCGAGCATCTTTTTCAATGACGGCGCAGCCGATGAATATGTTGTTGCCATTCGATATTAAAACCTCAGGATTAATCTGAGCCTTTGGATCTGCATGGACCGCACCGGAAGCGCGCTCCAGAAAAGCATATTTGCCCTCAGTATTGTTCGTGTCCAATAGATACACTCCTAATTTAATAAAATTTATGGTATTACCATATATAGTGAACGCACCTGCTATGCACCAAAAAACTGAAATGAATGCAAGGGAAACTGTGCGAATTAAAATGAATTCTCGGGTGAGATAGGTACTTGTTGAAAGGGATAAAGATCAGTGCTGTGCTGTTATGAACATAATCTATTTTAAACGCAAGCATTTATTTTGAGGTTCCGCTATTTGTAATATATTTTCCATCCATTTGAAAAGCGCTTGACATTGATCGAATTTTTATGTAAAATACTGATTATTGCGGAAGGGAACGGCTATGTTATTCCGATTCAAGTATATTATAATTATGATGTTGATATCAGCCTCAATTCATAATGCTACTGGGTCGCCCTCGGAGGCAGGATACCAGTTTCTATTGCTCAACGTTTCCGCAGGTCCTCTTGGAATGGGAGAGGCGTATGTTGCTGTTTCACACGATGCGAACGCCTGCCTGTATAATCCCGCCGGTTTGACCGAACTGAAAATTGCCGGAGCCGCGCTCTCATATAAAAATGCCTTCAACTTAATGAATGCAACTGTGTTGCATGCCACCGGGGCTGTGGCTGTATCATCAAAATTTGCATTCGGATTCGATTTTCAATTCAACAAATTGGGTGCGCGATATTGCACAAGCGAATCCGGCTATATGACGGATCAGAAAAATTTAACCGGCAATTATGCGGTTGGGATATCTGCAGCGCGGAAGCTGAACCAATATCTCGCATTCGGCGTAACCGCCCGGTTCATCCGATCGGAGTTGAACCTCAGCCACAAAGATTACACATCGCGCAATATGAATTTTGATTTTGCGCTAATGCTCAGGAGACTTTTTTCAGGCGCCACGATAGCCGGGCGGAATCCGGAATATTCCGAAATTCTTCCTTTGATCCGGCATCGCCTGCCACCGGGACTATCAATCGGGCTCTGTATCACTAATATGGGACCGGCGATTTCTTATAGCGGCAGCCTCATGAAAGATCCACAGCCGCAGACGTTTCGCTTGGGATGTGCGTTTACCGTTTTCGATACAGACGCCCTCGGGCTTATTGCCGCCCTGGATGCTGAAAAACTACTTGCAGGTCGAGATGATTCGGGGAATCCGATTGCTTTTTATAAGGCGTTAGGTTCCGCCTGGACTGATCGCTCTTTCATTTATGAACTCAGGGAAATGACATATCATTTGGGAATCGAAGCCACGCTTTTCTATTTCTCTGCATTCCGCTTTGGTTTGATCTATGATGAAATCGGACGGTATAAAACGTTTACATTTGGGCTGGGACTGGGTTCCGAGACGGTTCGAATTAACGTTGCTTTTTTGCCGGGCACACTGGATTCCGATTATGCACCGCGAGACATGGAATGGTACGTATCGTTTTCCAGCGCTTTTTAAAGGTGAGGTGCAGATTTGAACTGTCCATCAAATCTACTTGACCTTTTTGATCATGCCGTTCGTGAATTCCAGAATATTAATATTGGAATTAATCCTCTCGTTTCCGCGCCAGGTGATCTGCCCTTTTATGCCATCGTATTGATATACCTGTTCGAGTTCATCGCGAAGCCCCTGCCGTGAAATCCGATTCATGTTTTGGAGCAGGCTTAAAATTACATTCATCGTATCATATCCATACGCATGAAATCTGCCGAAATCGGATTTCATTTCCTTCCTGAAGTCCGCCCTGAACCGACGAAACGCAGGATCATTTTCAGCAACATAATAATCACTGGTGAAGACAGTGCCATTCACATAGCGTTGATTTGAGCGCAAAACATCCAAATCGTGCCAATAATCACCGCCGAGTAATTGTGCCTGGATATTAAAAGAAGCGCATTGAGGACCGATGTACTTAATTTCATCGGTATAAACCGGGCAGAATATTGCATCGATAGAAGTAACCGGAATCATAGACGTATCATAATCAGCCTGTGCCAGCAGGATTTCTTTCGAATTGCGCCAGCTTGTATCCTCGTCCATTTGTTTGAACCCCAAAGCACGAATACTGCGCATTTGCCGGCTCAGGTTTAGTGCGCCCTCGTAAAACCATTTCTGGGCGATAATCGTTCCGCCCAGGTTATCAATCGTTGAAGTGAAGCCATCGATCATGCCCTTGCCATATTCATCGGCTGGTCCGAGGGTGGCGAATGCTTTAAGTCCCAGTTCCTTCACAGCATAAATCGCGAGCTGCTTCCCGCGTTCATTTAAATCGCAATTAGCCTGAAACACATTTTTGCCGATAGAGGCGATACCGTATTGGGAAGCAGTCGGTGCAATCAACGGAATGTTGTGCTGGTCGAGGACGGTGGCAATCGCAGCGGTTAAATTGCTTTCTAACTCTCCTATCACCGCTATCACCGATTCATCGTTAGCCAGATTTTGAGCAGCTTTGATGGCTGTTACGATTTTGCTCTCCGAGTCTTTTATGACCAATTGAATCTCATGGTCTTTCGCCGCTTTGCTGCTTCTCAAGGCATATTTGAGACCCAGCAAAATGCGTTCACCATCTTCGGCATATCCGCCAGAAAGCGGCAGGATGACGCCTAGTTTGACCCCGCTGCCTGGTGAGGATGTCAATTTCGCTCTGGTTACCAATCCTTCAAGCGGCTTTACGAATTCACTTTGCGGGTGTGTATTCATAAAATCGATGACCTGATTGATTCCCTTATTGGAAAAACCTGTTTGCGCTTGTTCCTCCGCCAGTTTCAGCGTGAGCAGACCAAGAGCATTATCGGCGGGGATTTCGTCGATGAGCATCTCAATATCGGTAGTTTTGAGGCTCAGGTCGATCAATTGATTGGCTATCAGTTTTGCGTTCAGAGCCAATTCCGGCGCGCGAGCATAGTCGAGAAGCCACAGAAATTCCCTGACCGCAGCGACATGATTCCCCAGCATATAATAGGCGCTGCCGATTGTGTATTTGCTATAATCAATATACCGGCTCTGCGGGTAGGTTTGATTAAATTGGCGAAGGTGATGTATGGCTTCTTTATATTTTGCCAGCTTAAACAGCGACTTGCCGTACATCAAATTTGAAATAGTGATCCGTTGATGTGGTTGCGGATAAGTACACAATTCTGAAAAAACCGTCTCTGCTCTTGCATATTCTTCTGACTGGTAGTATTGAATACCTCTTTTAAAATTCTTTTCAGCTTTCACTGAAGCGACAGCACCGGCATCGTAGATGATCTGTGCGGTGCCTTTGGTTATCAGAAAAAATGTAAGAAAAAAGGCAACAAAGCCCTGGATGCGGTGAAAAATTTTGAAATGTCGCATAAAGCTTGGTCCTGTTTTTAATCAGAATCATTAGAAAGGCTTTGAATTGGTTGATTTGTCATTCTTGTTTGCCAGGCATACGAGATCGGATGTTTCAGCTATTCGACGGTGACGCTTTTCGCCAGATTTCTTGGCTGATCAACATCACATCCGCGCAGCACTGCAATATGATACGCCAGCAATTGAAGTGGGATGCTGGTCAGGATAGGTTCAAGGCATTCAGGTGCCTCGGGTACATAGACTACATGATCTGCATGCTGATTGATATTTTCATCACCCTCTGTGGCGATTGCAATCACGCAACCTTTCCGGGCACGTACTTCCTGGATATTACTGATGATTTTATCATAGCTGGAATCTTGCATTGCGATGAAAACGACCGGCATATTCTCATCGATCAAAGCGATCGGACCGTGTTTCATTTCTGCTGCCGGATATCCTTCCGCGTGAACGTAAGAAATTTCCTTCAATTTCAAAGCGCCTTCAAGCGCAACCGGAAAATTGTAACCGCGACCGAGATAGAGGAAATTGGTCTTTTTTTGATACTCTTCAGCGATTTCGCGGATCAGGCTATTGTGTTCCAGAATCCTGGCAATCTTTTCCGGAAGCTTTTTCATTTCTTCGACGATCCGTTTGCCCTGCTTCTGGGGCATCGATTTTTTTCTCGCCAAAAAAAGCGTAATTAATCCTAACACAGCGACTTGCGATGTGAAGGCTTTCGTGGAGGCGACGCCAATTTCAGGTCCCACGTGAAGGTAGACACCGGCATCAGTCGCCCTGGCAATTGAAGATCCGACCACATTGCAAACGCCGTACACCTTGGCACCCCGTTTTTTCGCTTCGCGGATTGCAGCCAGCGTATCAGCCGTTTCGCCGGACTGACTTAAAACGATTACGACAGTATCGCGATCCAGGATTGGATTTCGATACCTGAACTCCGATGCGTATTCCACCTCGGTTGGGATACGCAAATATTCTTCGAGCATGTATTCGCCCAACAGCGCCGCGTGCCAGGACGTTCCGCATGCGGTTAAAAGCAGTCTGCGCGCATACAGCAGAGATTCGAAATCATGCTCAATTCCACCCAGTTTTGCCGTTCCTTCATTCTCCAGCAGTCGCCCGCGCATGGTATCGGCAATTGTTTTGGGCTGCTCCATGATCTCTTTGAGCATGAAATGGTCATAGCCGCTCTTTTCTATTTTTTCGAGATCAAAACCAATCTTTTCAACTTTTTTTGAGACCGGCTTATCGGTGATTGTTTTCACTTGAATGGCATCGGCTGATAGCACTGCCATTTCGCCGTCATCCAGATAAGTAACCTCTTTGGTGTGGCTGATGAGCGCGGCAACATCTGATGCGACGAAATTTTCACCCTGACTGATGCCAAGTACCAGTGGGCTGCCTGAGCGGGCGACGTAAATCACATCCGGATTTTCCGTTGAAATTAGTGCGATGCCATACGTTCCTTTTACCTGTGACAGCGCCAGTCGGATCGCTTCTTCCAGGGACGTATTTTTGTCCCAGAATTCCTCGATGAGATGAACCAGAACTTCTGTATCGGTCTCTGTTTTGAAAAGATGTCCCTGGTCGCTGAGTTCTTTTTTCAGCGCCTGGTAATTTTCAATGATCCCGTTATGTACGAGGGAGAGCCGCCCTTTGCAGTCACTGTGGGGATGCGCGTTAATTACAGATGGTGCACCATGGGTTGCCCAGCGGGTATGTGCGATGCCTGTAGTACCGTCGAACGGATGCTTCTGGAGCGCTTTTTCGAAGCCATTTATTTTACCGCTGCGCTTTAAACAATGCAGTTCATGATCCTTGATAATCGATATTCCTGCGGAATCATATCCGCGATATTCCATCCGCTTTAATCCATTCAATAAAATGGGCATCGCCTGGCGGGAACCGACATATCCGATAATTCCACACATTCTAAACTCCTTTTAATTGTGGTCACGCTCCCTCTCTCCCTGTATTTTGCGAGTGTAATTTAAAAAAGTAAATTGAGAAAATCAAGTTAATTCAATGAGACAACTCAATTCACCGAATCGATTTTTTCCTGGATGATTGCTTTCAATTGAGCAATCGGGAAGCGTTCCTGGTGCATGGAATCGCGTTCTCTCAGGGTCACGGTATGGTCTTCCAGCGACTGCGAATCGACCGTAATTCCGAATGGTGTGCCGGCTTCATCCTGGCGGCGATACCTGCGACCGATTGCGCCGCCTTCATCGTAGAAAACCATGAACTGGGTTCGCAATTCGTCGACAATTTTGTGCGCCAACTCAGGCATACCGTCGCGTTTTACCAATGGGAAAATCCCGGCTTTGATGGGTGCGATTGCCGGTGACAAATGCAGGACGGTTCGCGTGTCTTTTTCCAGTTCTTGTTCTTCATACGCATCAATCAAGCATGTCAGGATGGTGCGATCGACGCCGGCAGACGTTTCAATGATATAAGGAATGAACCGTTCGCGCGTTTGATCGTCAAAATAGGACATCTCCTTTTTGGAATACTCCTGATGGCGTTTCAAATCGAAGTCTGTGCGATTGTGAATGCCTTCCAATTCTTTGCGACCAAATGGAAATTCATATTCGATGTCGAACGCTTTGGCTGCATAATGTGCCAGTTCATCTTTTCCGTGTTCGTGAAACCGCAGTTTTTCCTCCTTGATCCCCAGCCTGTGATACCATTGCATACGTTCGGCTTTCCATTTTTCAAACCATTCCCCATCGGTTCCCGGCTTGACAAAAAACTGCATCTCCATTTGTTCGAATTCGCGGGTTCTGAAAGTAAAATCTTTGGGCGTAATTTCATTGCGGAAGGCTTTGCCGATTTGTGCAATCCCGAAAGGCACTTTTTGGCGCGATGTATTCAGAACGTTGAGAAAATTGACATATATACCCTGCGCTGTTTCCGGGCGCAGATAAACCGTATTGGCAGCATCCTCAATCGCACCCATCTGGGTTTTGAACATCAGGTTGAATTGACGCACATCAGTGAGTTCACCACCGCAATCGGGGCATTTATCATTTTCGATCATATCGGCGCGAAATCGATGTTTGCACTGCTTGCAGTCGACCATGGGATCGGTGAAGCCTGCCACGTGCCCCGACGCCTCCCAGATTCTCGGATGCATCAAAATCGATGAATCGAGACCTACGATATCCTCGCGCATCCTCACCATTGCATTCCACCAGAATCGCTTAATATTATTTTTCAATTCGACACCGAGGGGTCCGTAATCGTAGCAGCTCTCCAGTCCGCCATAAATTTCACTGGATTGAAAGATAAATCCGCGCCGTTTGCACAATGATATAATTTTAGCCATCAGCGGGTCAATCGTCTTATTATTCATCAAAAACTTCTCCTTTTGCGGTGTATTCGGTTTAAAAGTAAATTTGTTAGCTCGTTTTGATCTGATTGAAAATCTTGAGCGAATTCAAGTTCTCAATACCTTCGATATGGTACAAAGTATAGTCGTGCATCCAGAGTGCTGCCTCATCGGTGATTGGTGTCGGAATTTTATGCCTTGCAATTACCTCTGTGGTGCTGCGCTGAATCCAGCTTAAATATTTGATAGTGTTTAAGCTGTAGCTTTTTCCGGAAAGCCCTGAAGCCTGGCAATTCGAGCACACAAAGCCGCCGTGCGAATAATCGAAAAACAGATGCTCATCGGTCGGAGGACGTTGACAACTGAGGCAGTTCTCCAGCCGGGGCGCGTATCCCGATAATCCCAGAAATTTCAACTGGAAGCTGAACAAAAGATTGATATTCGCGGAAGCAGCCCGTTCAATTGCTCGCAGCATTCGGATAATCAGTGAAAAAAGCGCGGGATTTTTTTCCGCTGCAAATTGGGTGCGTTGAACGATCTCGCAAATCACCAATGCCAGCGTAGTCTTTTCAATATCTTTGCGAATGCCCGGGAACGACTGGCGAATATCAGCCTGACTTAAAAATTGCAGATCCCTGTTTTCTTTACGATAATAAACGATCGAGAGGTAGTTTAACGGTTCAAGGCTTCCTGCAAAGCGGCTTTTCGTGTTTCGTGAGCCTTTGGCAATAATGCTTTCAAGCCCGTAATTCAGAGTATAGAGCGTCAGAATTTTGCTTGTTTCACCCTGCTTCAGGGTTTTCAGTATGATTGCTTCTGTTTTCTGTATAGCCATTTGAATATATTGAGTCAATTAACATTCCAAACCGGAAAAGGTTCCGGCGGAAAATGACGTTTCGAGCGATACAAGTTATTTCATCCGATCTGCACCCGGGTTGATTCATATTCTTCATTGTGATCCCTCATCCAAAACTCCTGTTTTGGAACCCTGGAGGCATTTTCCGCCGCGAAAAGAACCAGTAGTTGAGCCATTACTTCCTCATTGTGCAAGGTGCTTGCTACCTATTCGAATTGGTGCGGGCGAATTCGCTGAACAGAACCTAAAAAATTTGAATACCGCGCGCGATTGCCTCTGCCATGATGTTCTGATTTCTTTCATCTTGAAGAAATCGTGCCTGATGCGGATTGGTGATAAATTCGCACTCAATCAATGCTGCGGGCATCAGGGTCAGGCGCAGCACGGCGAAGTTGGCGCTGAAAACGCCGCGTTTTATATGGTCCCGAAATTCATCGTGCATGCTGTTCAAAATAAGGTTCGCGAGGCTGCGCCCCGAGGATGAACCCGTATAGTGAAATGCTTCCATGCCTTCAGATGTGGGATCTGACGATCCATTAGCATGAATACTCACAAAAACATCTGCATTGGTGCTGTTAGCGATTTGTGCACGATCGTAAAGCGATATATACTGATCCCCATCTCGTGTCAGGTAAACTGTGTGACCATTATCCTCCAGAATTGTCTGAACTTTTTTTGCCAGGCTCAAATTGAACTGCTTTTCGGTATAATAAAAAGGCGTATTGGTTTGGGCGCCAGGATCTTCGCCACCATGTCCGGGATCTATGCAAATAATCATCTCAAACCTCCTTATTTTATTGATGGTTAAAAAAATAGACGTCGCCGATCACAGGAGTTAAGTCGCGTTTTTTCAGACAGAGCAGAATATCGAATTCATTGAAAATCTCAGCATTCTTTCGACGAGGAATTCTCGAATAGCCCTGTGAATGGTTGTTGTACTCGTTAAGGGTTAAAAAGTAACATTAGTTTGTCATTGCGAGTAGCGAGGTACGAGCGACGAAGCAATCTCATAACTTACTGTAA
>JAFGMA010000251.1 GCA_016927835.1 Candidatus Zhuqueibacterota bacterium
AATTCTAATATTTGCTGTCATTGCGAGCGACGAAGGAGCGAAGCAATCTTTTAGAATATAAGCACTTACGGATGAGATTGCTTCGGCTGGGCGCCCCCGGCAAAAAACGCCTCGCAATGACAATTTTTCGAGTTTTCGGACGGATACTAAATAAAAAAATCCGTTAAAATCCGCTGCATCCGTTTAATCGGTGTTCTCATTCTCTTTAAGCGTAAAATGAATCATGGCTGAAAAATGCCTGCAATTGTAGATAAGTAGCCTTTTTAGCCCTTCAGAGGTTCGGAACCTTTGAAAGGCTATATTACTTCCCATAATGGAGGGATTACCACCCGGGGCATGAAAAGTCTTTGAAAACGGCACAAAATTTCATATATTGAATCCCGAAATCATGCGCAGCTCTTTAGAGTGAAAGGATAGCAAATGACACCTCCGAAAGTTGATTTCCACATTCATACGAAATACCTGGGATGCGCTAACCAAACCATGAAAATCCCGGCAATTATCACCGAATGCGAACGATTGGGGATTCACACCCTGGGGATAACCGATCACCTGAATACAATCGACCAATTGCCAAAACACGCCCCAATTCTTGAGGATATCAAAAACCTGACAACCGACATTCGTATTTATTTCGGCGTCGAATTAAATTTCACCGGTTGCGATGAGGATTTTGTTTACAATGAAAACATCATCCGGCAGGGGGGATTTCAATTTGCGATTGGTGGAATTCATTCAGCATATACCGCTGAATACAATGTTCCGAAAATTATAGAGATTCAGCACCGGCATCATCTGAAAACCTGCGAAAATCCGCTGGTGCGGATTCTGGTGCATCCGTACTGGTTCAGTGAAAACCAATTCAAAGAGCATGGCTGGCGCCCGATCAGTTCTGTGAAAGTGGTTCCAGAATCGTTCACGCGGGAGTTGGGTCAGGTGGCAAAGGCGACCGGGACCGCGATTGAAATAAACGCGTGTGCCAATTTGAGAAAATCGCACTTGAGCCATGCGTATGTCGAAGCCTATTTTGAATATTTATCAATCCTGGAAGCAGAAGGGGTGATGTTTGCGCTGGGTTCGGATGCACATGATATTAACGAATTGGCTGAAATACGCGAGAGTTGGCGGATGGCGGAACGCCTTAATTTAACAGAAGATCGAATCTGGCAGCCCGAAGGAGAGCCGATCAATCATTAATTCAGTAAAATACGAATCCAAACAGAGGGAGAATTCAAAATGGAAAAAGTGTGCTATGAGGAAATGTTACCGCATGAAATTGTTGCCCGCAGAAAAAAATTTCCGGCAGCATTCATCGGACTCGGTGGGCTGGAATGGCATGGAGAGCATCTGGCAGTTGGCAATGATGCACTGAAAGCGGAAAAGCTCTGCAAATTGGCAGCAGCGCGATCCGGTGGTTTTGCCTTCCCAACGCTCTGGTACGGGGAGCCTCGCAGCACGGCGCTCCTTGAATCCGATTACGATAAGGATGGAAAAATCAAAGCTTACATGGGATTCAAATCCGAAAAACTATCCGCTACCCACTACAGGAAATCAAATGAAGAGCAAGTTGAATTTTATCGCCAATTGCTGCATCACGTGCTGCTGCAAATGAATACGCTCGAAATGAAAGCCGTATGTTTGCTTTGCGGGCATTATCCGATTCATGGCTGGGCAGATCCGGTGGTGCAGGACTTCAATGCGCAAGTCAAAGATACGCAAGCGTTTGCAGGAATTGAGTTTCATTACCCGCCTGAAACTCCGGATGTCGGCGGCGACCATGCCGCCAAATGGGAAACTTCATATCTCTGGTATTTGCGCCCTGAATGTGTGGATATGAGCATCTTTCTGGGACGCGAAAAAGAGCTATTGCTTGGCGTTTATGGCGATGATCCGCGAACCTCAGCCACCATCGAAGTTGGCAGAAAAGGCTGCGATCTGATTGTCGATGGCATGATTCGCAAAGCCGAAGAATTAATCCGCAAAGCGCAAACCAGTTGAGTGGAAGTCCGGATTCATGGTATGATTGCTCACTGATCAAAATTCATCCAGCAAGCCTCCATTAAACATCCCGAATCATACCCTCTTTTCAAAACAAATATTGCTTTCTTCGTTTATGGTTCTTTTTTTGCATCGCCCTGTTCCCTTTCTTCAATTCATTTTATTTATCACAGTTATCTGTCCTGTCCTGCTATCCGATTGGAAAGAAGCGCAAGATTTGAATCTCGCAGGTGTAGCAAAGCGATCCTCTGTTCCGCACCCGATACAGACGAGCCACGGATAACGGGGCTATCCGGACATAAATCAACCATTTCACACAGATTCATATTCACCTTATAACGAATGAGCGCTTATGACGCCCGGTATTATTGCTATCGAAAATCTGTACAAATCCTATCCAATGGGAGAAACCCGCTTGCCGGTTCTGAATGGATTGAATTTCGAATTGGAAGCAGGTCAACTGGTTGCCATTATGGGCAGAAGTGGTTCGGGGAAGAGCACCCTTTTGAATGTCATCGCCGGACTCGAAGAAATTGATTCTGGTAAAATTTATTTCGCCGGGACTGATATCGGCAACCTGAAATCCAGGCAGAGAGTTATATTCCGTCGGGATAATCTTGGAATCATCTATCAATTTTTCAATCTGGTTCCGACTCTGACTGTTGAAGAAAACATTACGCTGCCGTTTCTCATCGCCGGTGAAAAGCATACAACTATTAATGGCAGGCTTGAACACGTGCTGCAGTATACAGGCATGGCGAGCCGGAGAAAACACCTGCCGTCTCAGCTTTCGGGCGGCGAAATGCAATTAGTCAGCCTGGCGCGCGCCTTCATCCGGCAGCCCAAAGTCATTCTCGCCGATGAACCCACGGGCAACGTAAACTTGAAAACGGGCAAAATGATTATGCAAAAATTGAGGACAACAGCCGAAATTGAGGAAACCAGTATCGTTCTGGTAACACACAGCCCTGAAGACGCGTCTTGGGCTGATCGGATAGATTTTCTAGTGGACGGAAAAATCAAATCGGACGCTTCTTTGCGCAAGGGAAAAACGCATGCGACTCATATTTACAATCGTCTTAAAGAGCTTGGCATCTAATTTATTCAGAAGCATCTGCACAGTTTCAGGAATCGCCCTGGGTGTGACAACGGTCGCTACCGTGCTCATTTTGGATTATAATACGCACCTTTCCGAAAGACGAATGCTCTCACATCTTGAAAGCGGAAAGGTCATGGCTCCCAAATCCGATCTCCAAATTATAGTGCTGGGAAAATCCGGGCAGGCGCCGCAGAATCCGGCAAAATCACCTGAAAATATTCTCGAAGAAGATTATGAAATCATGCGCAGCGCGGTTCGCCTGGCATCGCTGCTGTCGTTTTTCATCGGTGCCATCATCGTGTATTACACCATCGGGTATTCGGTTCAACAACGAAAGAAGGAATTTGCATTATTATCTTCGCTGGGGACGACGTTTGGGCAAACCACGCTGATCATTCTGGTTGAAGTTTTGGTTCTGGGAATCGTTGGCAGCGGATTGGGATTACTCGGCTCGATCCAGCTCTATAAAATATTATGGCACTTTGGTGTAACCACCACCGGACGGTCTCACCTGATCACCGGTTACATTCCGAAAGGTGAATTCATCACCGTATTTTTCACCGGCATCTTAACTGCCATTCTGGGCGCAGTTCAGCCGGTGATGCACTTGCGCAAATTCAATGTCGGGGCAGCGCTGCAACCGCGGTTCGTTTCGGACGAAAAACAGCAAGCATCTGTTCTGGCATCGAATATCCTGTCGCTGGTAGTCCCACTGTTTTTAATCACTTATATTTTGCTCAGACCATTCCTGAAGCAGCTCATCCCATCGCTGTACTTCTATGTCGCCGAATTGTCATTCATCGTCTCGATCTTTTTAGTGGTGGTGTTTTTTATTCCGAAGGTGATTGCAGTTATTGTCCGGGCATTCGGCAGGGTGTTTCTTCGAATTTTCCCGCTGGAAGCCAAGCTCACATATAGCCGCTTCATACATTTCTCACATCTGATTTCCTGGCCTGTAAGCAACCTGATGCTCGTTTTCGCCTTCCTCCTGACGCTGCACATTGTGACAAAAAGTCTCAAGGTTGAAATATTAGGTTGGGGTAAAAAAGCTGCCGCCGGCATCGTTTTTGTGCCGCAAACGCGCAAGGACTCATCCGCGTTTTCCATCGACAAGTTGAAAGCACTCGATTTCAAATATACTTATGTGAGATTAGCCAGGGGAACGCCCGGACCGAACCGGATTATTCCGATCGAAAAAGCTGAATTAAGCAAATATGAGGCGCGGGCACCTGAATTAGCCGACTTGATCGCGCAGTTCGATTCCGAGAGCATTATCATGTCAATCACGATGGCACGGCAATTGGGCGTACAAAAAAATGATTTCATTCGTCTGAAATCACAGCGCGGATTAAAGGACTTGAGGATCATCGAAATCACAGATAAACTCGCCTTTTTTCCAGCCAGCGCCAACTATCGTGAAAGAAAATCCTTCGCGCTCATTGAACATAGCAATTCATTTTTGATGAAGCCCGGTGAAACCTTGACCGGCACGCAATTAATCATCTGGAAAAGGACTGAGCCTTTAACGTACCAATTCAGCCATGATGAATGCAAATGGCTATACCGGCAGTTGGGAAGATCGGTGAATCCAGGGGACATAGCAATTTACGACCAGGTGCATGAAATCAACAAGGATTTCATTATCTTCGATATCATATTGTTCCTGTCAACAATGCTGGCGGCGCTTGGTGTTACCAACACGATGCTCATCCAGGTACAGGCGCGAAGACGCGAGATTGCCTTGTTGCAGGTGCTGGGCATGACAAACGGACAAATTCTGATGACAATTCTTGTTGAAGGATTTTTTATCGGCATATTAGGCGGGATATTGGCTAATTTACTTGGCGTTCCCCTTGGTTGGGTCTCCATCGAAGCATTGAGGGCATTGAGTGTATTTAATGTATCATTCAGTTTATCGACTTTTCATCTAGGCGGCATTTTCATCGGCTCTATCATTATCGCCTTGCTTGCAGGGCTATATCCGGCATTTCTTGGTTTCAAATTGAAATCCAGTGAATTTCTTCAATATGAATAGCATCTCCTTAGATTCAATAGGAATCGCGCTTGCAGCGAAATCTGCTACACCTGATTCATGCAAAAACTTCAAATGGCTTTCGTCGCAAAAGCTCACGGAATCAATCTGATACCGAATGCAAGTGTCGTTCCCTGTTGTGATCCGGGTTTGATGCTGCCCTGATTGGTTGCAGCAAAATCGAGTCGCACGCGCCCCATCTCGAATCCCAGGCCAATCGCCAGCGCGAAAAATTCTTTTCCGCCGATAAACATACCAGCTCGCAACGGCAACCAATAGCATGGCTTATATTCGATTCCGCTGGCTAACTTTGGCGTTGTACTGATACTGACACCTTCTTTGAATCCCTGGATATAATCCAGACTCACCATGTATTTATTAGCTGTATATGCAGCCCCAAGTCTCATTTCCACCGGCTTGTTGGTTGAAAACGATTTGATATCCTCGGTTTCATTGTCATCGTGGAACAATGAATCGACTTCATCCGCGTCAATCATCGTTTGAATATCCAGCGAATCTGTTGATGCCCAGAAGACTTCTTTTTTCGCACCCACATTCCAGTTGACTGAATTGCTGATATTATTGAGAACCAGACCAAATCGCCAGTGATCGTTGAGAATTGCGGCAGCGCCCAGGTCGAGCCCGAATCCTGAACCGCCTCTGGCGTACTGCACAACTGATTTGCCTTCACCGTAGAGCTTTGCATCAGTGGAAATGGCGCCGCCGGCTTCGACAACATCGAAACAATATAATCCCTGGATATATTTGAGATTTCCGCCGACTGCAAAACGTTCGAATCCTTGAATGTCAATCGGATACGCTCCTGAAAGGGCGTAATTGTAGGTTGCCCAGGCAGTGCCATCGGTATCGCTAAAATCAAAATTTAATTTGTGGGCATTCCCGTACAAACCCAATTCGAAAAATTCTTTGGAAATAGTCATATTCGATTCGACCACACCGATAGCCGTGAATGCAAAATAGCTGTATGCAAAACCTAATAACTGAACCTCAGAATCCAGATTGAGCGTCAATCCTTTATCTGGAATGCAATCCATTAACTTTTGCTTATCGGCATCGTCCAGATATTTCCCGTTGTACTCGTCATACTGCTTTTTGGAGAAACTGTTGTTGTGAATTCGGATACCAGTGGACAGAAAATTCATCGAGAATCCCTGCCTGTCGTATAGCCCTAAATTGGCAGGATTCCAGTTTGGCGCTTCAGCTCCTTCTGCGATAGATAGATATGCGCCAGCCAATCCAACCGCGCGTGCATTTGAAATACCCGCAGCGGCAATGGCATGATTCACAAAGGCTGTCGCCAGCGCGATGAATATGATTGGTAGCAACCGGTGCCCGGGCGTTATCAGTTTAATTTTTTTCATGGCGATTCTTCCTTCTTTTTAGAATTGAATATTGGCTTTCAACGCTTACAGACCGTCCTCATCATCTGTCAAATCGATTTTTATGAGAAGACGGGCTCCGATTGAAAGTGAAAGATAGTCGCTTCGATTTGCCTTGATAGTATTGCCATCTGAGCCGGGTAAATCCAATAGAATTCCGGCATATAGCTTGGGATTATCGAATATCTGGATTTGCTGCTCACTCATTTCGAGCTGGATCTCGCTCAAACTCGCACTCGAAACATAGCCCGTATTCGGATCGATGTTTCCGGATTGAATCGTCACCGGTCCCAACACGACCTCCGGTTGTGAGTACACCAGCGAATCCACGGTTCTCAATGCGATTTGGAGTTGTGTTTCAAACGGAAAATGATTTGAAACCGTGCCATAAATAAATCCCGATTTTCCATGCCGCGCAATCCTTTCACGTACATCCTGCTCCAGTTCGATGGTGTCAATTTTGGTTTCGATTTCCTGAGTTGGCAGGATGAATGACAACGGACTGGTGATTGTGAGTGTTCCCTCAACATAATCATCTTCGGAGATCTTCCCCACCCAGTTGTCCCTCCCGATATGAACAGTTCCTGAAACATAAATCTCACCTGGCAGCGCATTGATGAATTGAACAATATTAGAGTTATCTGAATTCAGAACGATTTGCGTTGTTTGCAATTCCCCATAATTCTCGGCGGCGTCAAGGTTCTCATTGAGATAGAGCGGAATAATTGATCCGCTGGCAGTGGCGCCTTCGATTGCCATATCAAGTTGAGCCGGAAAATTGATGCGGCTGTTGATATCAAGTCGAAGTTCAGCATCAAGTAAAGTCAAGCTCAAGCTATCCAATCCCGAAGGAATATCCAAATCCTCGGACAACGGATCTATTGATACCTTTATTATCGAAATTTCGCCCTTCAGGTAATTGAAATGTATCTCTGACAGCTCGATTTGCGACCAGATTTCATCTGAGCTATTCAGCGCAACCATCGCATCTCCGGTGCCATCATTTATGTACCAGGTGCGCAATTTGAGTATTTGGTTTCCTGTATCATTCAAATCCAGATTCAGCATGTACCCATCGAGATCGATATGCATTCGTATATCCTGCGCAGCGGAAACGCGAACCGAATCGCGTAAAATTCTGTTTTGGGTGTCACTGATACCCGGGATTTCAAAAATAATTGTACCCGGTAAAGGAAAAGTCATTCCGACATTAATCTCCATGTATCCGTCCCGGATTTGCGCGCTGTCAACCTGAATTGAATCATTCAGAACGATTTCGTTTTCTCGTTTTACGCGTTGCCTGGGAATTTTGGCAGCCGCCGCAGAAACTTTGAGCAAACCAATGTCCGTGCCAACGTATGCTTTTTGATTCAAATCAACATCCACCATTTCGTCGTTGCTGCCTGCCGATGCACCTGATAGCTTGACATTGAGAATTCGCGTCAGGGTTTTGCCTGCGAGGTCAAGAAATGAGGTTGCGCTATCCCCGGGTGCAATTTCTTGATCATAGATGATACTGCCAATCTCATTGCCCGATTGCATGTCAAACAGGGTCACAATCATAGGCTTTCCGAGCGTCAGTGCAGTTTGATTGGTCAGCGTTACAGTGGCTCTGCCTGAATCAATTATTACCCATTCAAAATTGCCAAATTCGGGCAGAGGGATCATTTCAGATTCTATTTCAAACTCGGGCACAACCATCGTTTGACCGTCAAACTGATCTAATTCCGAATTAATATCCGACAAGGTGAAGCCGGTGCTTTGCCTGCCAGGCGCTTCTACATCGAAACTACCCAATTCGGAATTGAATGTTTCGATTAGCGGATCAGTCTTCAGGCGCCCGTACATTTCAAACCGGTTTATCTCTTTCTCGATGTTGATATAGACGTTTTCATCAGCACCATTGCTGTCCGCGGAAATGAAATCATTATTTTCAATCAACTCGCTGATGGGATAGGAATCAGTGATTAAAGGAACTTTCAATTCAACATCCCATTGTGGCGCCGCGGGTTTATCAAAAGAACAATGGAAGAAGACCGTTAGAGTGCCACAGATAAAGAAACTCAATAATAAGCCCGGTGCAAAGAATCATTTCCTCGCAAAAATCTCAGGTTGCATGATTCACCTCTTGTAATTTTTTTAAAATAATTGTTACTACAAGGTAATATCGGCAACCTGCAGAAAAAACATTACAGAATTCTTAGGTAAGATGTTTACATTGAAAATTCGACCAGCAAATAAACCTGGTTTCCGGGCCAAACCGCTTTTTGAACTGTTACGCCGGGTGGTACATCTCCGGTAACGCGGTCAGTTATCGCTGGTTCTATGGGATTCTGCATCCAGCGCATTACAAACATCGCCCAGCGTTGCGCATCGACTAAAGCAGCCCTTTCGGCTCCTTTTAGCGCCAGCAGACTTGAAGCAGTTGATGTATCGGGTATGCCGAAGCCAACCGTATAAACCTTTCGTCTGGCAGTATCATAGGCAGCCGCGACCAGGGATCTTCTGACATCGATGGCATCGGGATAGCGCTTGACGGAATCTTCCAGTTGAAAAACGGTTTCCATGATTTGTCCGTAATCAACCGGTGACGCTTCCCGAGGCTTCAAACTATCAATTACGGTTTTTTCATGTGATTTAAATTGACCAGTGACAATTTCTTCGTCTTTGCTGCTCTTTTGTTCGCAAGCAGAAATGAATAGCAGGATGGGCAGGATGATAAGTACAAGAGCAGTCAAAACAGGTTGGGTGTTTTTATAAGGCTTCATTGTTCTAATCCCGGCTTTGTTAGATGAGTTGTTTAAATAACTTGATATTCTAATTCTTCACAATGAATTAAATCGGATAAAGAATCGGTCAAATTAATGTAAAAAAAAAACAAACATATCCGGGCAAAATATACAAGGCATGCAGGTAGTAAGGGATGACCCATTCGGCAAAAAAAAGAGACATCAAGCACAGCGGAGCACTTGATGCCTTATTTCAGATAATGCAAATACAGGTTTGTCCGTCAGGTTCCCAAATGCCATGACGACAAATATTCTTCCTGCTCAGACGTCAGAACATCAATCTCCACGCCCATGCTTTTGAGTTTCAATGTCGCGACCCAATTCTCGATCTCTGCCGGCACATTGCATACCTCATTGGTCAATTCATCTTTGTGCTTGATGACATATTCGGTTGCCAGCGCTTGGGTGGAAAAACTCATATCCATGACTGATGCCGGATGGCCCTCAGCCGCTGAAAGATTGATGAGTCGTCCATCCGCCAGCAGATTGATACGTTGTCCGCCAGGCAGAACGTATTGGTCGACTAATGGGCGGACATCCTTTCTGCACTCAACAGCCATTTTTGCCAGTGCGGGAATATCAATCTCAACATTGAAATGACCGGAATTGGCAACGATTGCGCCGTCCTTCATCGATGCAAAATGCTCTTTTCGAATCACATTGATATCGCCGGTGAGGGTACAGAAAAGATCGCCCACGGGTGCGGCATCGATCATCGGCATGACCATAAAGCCATCCATAGCGGCTTCAATCGCCCGAATCGGATCCACTTCAGTAACGATCACTTTGGCGCCCATACCTTTGCAGCGCATGGCAAATCCTTTGCCGCACCACCCATAGCCGGCAACGACAACGGTGCTGCCCGCTAACAGAATATCGGTAGCTCGAATGATACCATCGACGGTTGATTGCCCGGTTCCGTATCGATTATCAAACATATTTTTTGTCATGGCATCGTTGACAGCGATAACCGGGAATTTCAATTGCCCGTCATTCGCCATCGCCCGCAGACGAATCACGCCGGTGGTGGTCTCTTCCATGCTTCCGATGACGTTTTGGGCGATATCCGGATAATCGGAGTGAATATTCGAGACCAAATCGGCGCCATCATCCATGGTTACAACCGGTCTATGCTCAATAGCGGTTCTCAGATGCTTGTAGTATGTGTCATTGTCCTCGCCTTTGATAGCGAAGACCGGAATTCCATAATCCTTCACCAAAGATGCCGCCACATCATCCTGTGTGGAAAGCGGATTCGACGCACATAAAACCAGATTTGCACCGCCGGCTTTCAGTGTACGAACCAGATTCGCTGTTTCGGCTGTAACATGAAGACAGGCAGACATATTTCGTCCTGCAAGAGGTTGCTCTTTCGAAAATCTCTCACGAATCTGCTGCAAAACTGGCATATCGTTATCCGCCCATTCAATTCTTTTTTTGCCTAAACCGGCAAGATTAAGGTCCTTTATGTCGAAATTCAAGATTTCCTCCTAAATATTCATATTCGTTTCATAGTCTTTGCATTTAATAAACAGATGTCACGCCTGGCGAATGCTGTTTATTTTGCGAGGTCTTTGGCTTTGTCAGTTTTCTCCCATGAGAAGCTATCTTCTTCGCGACCAAAATGCCCATACGCGGCTGTTTTCAAATAGATAGGTCGACGCAGGTCAAGCATTTCGATGATACCCTTAGGGGTGAGTTGGAAATGCTTCTTAACCAAATCAATCAGTTCTTTATCAGATATCGTGCCTGTACCATTGGTATCGATCATCACCGAAACAGGTTCCGCAACACCAATCGCGTATGCTAGCTGTATTTCGCAGCGTTTTGCCAGACCGGCAGCAACGATATTTTTGGCAATATAGCGCGCCATGTAGGATGCCGATCGATCAACTTTCGTAGGATCTTTCCCTGAGAAACACCCACCGCCATGGCTGCCAAATCCACCATACGTATCAACGATGATTTTCCTGCCAGTAAGTCCTGTATCGCCCTGCGGACCGCCCACTACAAAGCGTCCGGTTGGATTGATGTGATATTTGATTTTTTTCTCGTCGAATAGGTTTTGGGGTAACACAGGCTTGATCACGTGGTCTATAATGTCATGTCGTATCTGATCGTTCGAAGGATAGGGATCATGTTGCGCCGCAATAACCACAGTATCAACATATTTGGGTACACCGTCTTCATATTTCACAGTAACCTGTGACTTTCCATCAGGTCGCAGATAAGGAATAATTTCCTGATGCCGGGCGTCTGCCAGGCGGCGACATAATTTATGTGCCAGCGCAATTGGCAACGGCATCAATTCAGGGGTTTCGTTTACTGCGAAGCCGAACATCAATCCCTGATCGCCGGCACCATCACGATCGACGCCCATAGCGATATCCGGGGACTGCTGATCGATGCTGGTCACCACAGCACATGTTAGATAATCGAAGCCGTACGTTGCATCGATATATCCTATTTTTTTCAGCAAGTTACGTACAATCACCGGTACATCCACATAGCATTCCGTGGTAATCTCGCCACCAACCAGCGCCAATCCGGTGGTCACAAATGTTTCGCATGCAACGCGCCCTTTGGGATCATGCTCCATGACCTCGTCCAATACGGCATCGGATACCTGATCGGATATCTTATCCGGATGTCCTTCAGTGACAGACTCTGAGGTAAATAACATCTCACGCATAGAATCACTCCTTAGATTTTTAGTGCAATGTATTGATTCATTCACTCGATTGCATGATTAATCTTCGATTCAATGCTGTATCCATAATGCCGGCGAATCTGGGTATTAATCTATGCAATGAAATAAACATTAAATTGAAATCCGTATATAACTTCCTGATTCTGAGTGCAACTTGACTTATCAGGAAGAGCTAATCAAACTGGTATTCCTCATTGGTGAAATCGAGGATACCCAAATTTATGCTTCATTATCTGCATCATGTGATTTTTGATTTCATCACAGGATGACATTTTCATGACTTGTTCAGCAATTTGTACACATTCACCGTAATGAACCGATCTGATGATTTGCTTAATTTCGGGCAAGAAGACCGGGCTGACGCTCAGTTCATCCAAACCCAATCCGACCAACACCAGAATTGCCAGCGGATCACTCGCCATTTCACCACACATTCCGACCCAGACATGTTTCCGATGACCTTCTCTCACGATATGGCGGATTAGCCTTAATACTGCCGGATGGAACGGCTGATACAGTTCCGCAATTCTTTCATTACCTCGATCTACTGCCAGGGAAAATTGAATCAAATCATTGGTTCCGATACTCAAAAAATCCACTTTCGAGGCTATGATATCAGTAATCAGTGCGGTTCCGGGGACTTCGATCATCGCCCCGATTTCAAGTTTCTCGTTAAACGCGATGCCTTCTTGCTTCAGTTCGTTCTTTACATCATTGACCAGATTTATACATTTATCCAGTTCAGTGACTGAAGATATAAGCGGAAAAATGAGTTTGACATTTCCCCTGGTACTTGCGCGCAAAATTGCTCTTAATTGAGCTTTGAAAAGGATCTGCTCATCAAGACAAATTCGAATGCCCCGCCATCCGAGAAAGGGATTGGCTTCCTTCGGAATCGGGATACAATCAGATTGTTTATCGCCACCAAGGTCAACCGCACGAATGATCACCGGATTTGGAAATATCGCTTCAGCAATTCTGGTGTACTCCTGATATTGTTCTTCCTCGGATGGCAATTGCGTGCGCGCCAGGTAAAGGTACTCCGTCCGATATAAGCCGATACCTCTTGCTCCATGCGCAGAAACTGATTGTATGTCACCCGGAAATTCGAGATTTGCTGAAAGCTCGATATCTTTGCCGTCAAGGGTTTGGCATGGCAACTCACGAATCGTCGACAGGTTTTGTTCATATTCATAAAATTCTTTTTGAAGCTTCCGGTAATGCTCGAGCAATTGAGGTGACGGATCGATTACGATTTCACCGCTAATGCCATCCACGACCCAGATGTAAGTATCCTTGACAAAAGCGGAAATATTATCTATGCCAACGACCAGTGGAATTTCCAAAGAACTTGCCATGATGGCAGCGTGCGACGTGCGCCCCCCCAGCTCTGTAACGAATGCTAAAATTTTGCTACGTTCCAGATTTACGGTGTCCGAAGGCGTAAGCTCCCTTGAAACAATAACGCGGGGATCCTGAAGCAGATTTAAATGCTTTTGGTCTTCTCCCTGCATATTTTTGATTATTCGTTGCCGGACGTCCTTTATATCGAATGAGCGGCTCCGGAAATAATCATTTTCCATTCCTTCGAGAGCTTCCTGGTAGTGCTTCATCCGGTGATAGAATATCAAGTCAGCATTTTTCTTTTCACTGCGAATTTGATTGATCGTTTCATCAATCAGCAGTTGATCGTCAAGAAGCATTTGATGCACTTCAAAAATTTTTGCACCATCTTCGCCCATTTTTTGAGCAGCTTCTTCTCTTAGTTCCTTCAATTCCCGTTTTGCCAGACTAACTGCGTTTCGGAATCGTTCAACTTCCATTTGAATCTCTTTTTCGGAAAGATTCTTTTCCGGGGGCAGGATATTGCTTCCTCGCAATTGATGCGGTTTGCCGATCGCAATTCCGGGAGATGCAGGAATTCCTTTCAATAGGTATTTATATTGCGATGTTTTACTCATGTATCAAGATAGAAATTGTTCGATTCAGTTTAGCAAGTATCGTTCCTTATTAGCATCCGTTTCGGCTGCATCCCAATGCTACCTGACATGTATGGGCAAACTAAGGAGCATCAATAATCTGGCGCGATCTAAGCAGGCGCTTTCGCTTATATATTTTTCAGAGTTTTTTGCAGCATCTTAACAAGCATGCATGCAATTCATGCATATTAAATCGGAAATTACCTTCCGAAGCGGTGCGTATTTAATAGCACCTCAATCCTCATCAAACTTACGTTCAAAGAGCTGAATAATCGCTTCCAGAACATCATCTTCATCTTCACCGGATATTTTGAAA
Organism: Candidatus Zhuqueibacterota bacterium; assembly: GCA_016927835.1. GTDB lineage: Bacteria > Zhuqueibacterota > Zhuqueibacteria > Thermofontimicrobiales > Sulfurfontimicrobiaceae > Sulfurfontimicrobium. Next base: position 14,324 of record JAFGMA010000251.1, read on the forward strand.
AGCACTTTGCTCCCATATTCCGCTGCCAGCATCATCACTCCCATGATGCTTTTTCCGTTCACAATTTGATTATCACGAGAGATAAAAATATCCGATTGAAATCGCGCCACAGTTTTCACCAACAGCGAAGCCGGACGCGCATGCAAACCAAGTCGGTTTGGAATAGTCAGTTCCTTTTGAATCATGTAATATCCAATTAATTAGCGTTAAAAGGTGGATCGAACGGAAACAATCCTGGCATTGAACCCATCAACAGATCAATCAGCCAATCGAATATTCAGCGCAACACATCAGCGCGACGCAATCTACGCGTTTTCATTCGGGCGGATGCAAGCCCTGGAAACAGCTTTAAAATTCACGATTAACAAGATAGTCCGCCCAGGTTAATAGCAATTGTTTATATTTTGAATCAGGAATACCTTCGATTGCTTTTTGGGCATTCAGAATATAGTTTTCAGCAATTTTTTTTGTTTGCTCAATCCCTCCAAGCTGCTTGAGTGCTTCAACTGCGTATTCAATATCAAGTTGAGTCAGTTTTTCGCTACCCAAAATCGTATTCAATCGTTTTCGCTCTTTGGGAGTGGCATTTTTCAACGCATGGTACACGATAATCGTTTTTTTCCCCTCTCTGATATCGGATCCCACGGGCTTGCCCAATATCTCCTCATCACCGATAATTCCCAGAATATCATCCTGCAACTGGAAAGCGATCCCACACTGGCTCGTAAAGCTGGCGATCGCTTCTACGTATGGATGATGCGGATCTGAAGAATTGAGACCGATCATTGCTCCGGCTTTCCCTGCGAATTCATACAACGCACCTGTTTTGCGCCAGAGCATTTCGGTAATCAGGGATTCGTTCAAAGATTCGAATGAATTTTTCGAATACAGAATGTCCAGCATCTCGCCGGCAAGCAGGCTGTTTAGTACGTTTGAATCCAGATGTTTGATGAGATAGAGGGTGACTCGGGGATCAATATCAGGCGCATCGCTTAATTCAGAAAGCAGTGATATCGACCATCCATGTTGAGTGTCGCCCGCGAGGATACCAACAATCGTGCCAAAATGCCTGGCTTCATCCGGCGTGAATCCGAATCGCTCATCATGAAGTGATTTAAGATAGTACTTCGTATGTACTGTATCCTGCCCCCTGCGTTTTTCATCCCGGTCAATGATATCATCATGTACCAGCGTCCACGTGTGGAATATTTCTACCGCAGCGGCAGCGGGAAGCGCTACTGCTTCATCGCCGCCTACCGCACCGCAGGCAAATAGCAGCACACCCGGACGCAGCATTTTGCCCCCCGAAAGAAAATAATGGCACACCGCCTCTTTAATATCATGGGGAACAAAATTCGCTTCATCAGCTTTCGCCAGGATATAATCCCGTACGCGACCTGCCCGCTGCTGTAATTGTACCTTGAAATATTCGATTTCACTCATATTCTCAATTGCTTTTCGAAAATGGATTCGCCTCGCTTCCGGTTGTTTTAATTCTCAAAGCACCTCCGGGAGCAAAATCCGCCTCTCGCCATCGGACCGGAAATGATAAGAATTCAACACGGCTCTCATATTCTTTGCAATATCGGAAATGCAAAATTTATATTTCCAGACAACTGACGCTTGATACTCGCGGATTTTATTTGAGATGATCCCTGATATCGATGCATTCAACAGCTTTCAAATCACTCACGCTGCGGCATCCAGTCAGAAACATTGCGGTTTTAAACTGCAAATGCCAGGTTTTTATCACCTGGTTCAAGCCTGCCACACCTTTCGAATACAGCGCGTCCAGGAGCGGTCGCGCCGCCCCGGTTAGATTCGCTCCCAGCGCAAGTGCTTTGGCGATATCAATGCCGTTCGAAATACCGCCTGACGCGATGATGACAATTCCATCTATTTGCGCGACTTCTTCCAGGCATAGCACAGTTGGGATTCCCCAATCCCAAAATGCATTGCATAAATCGTTGTCAGAATTTCGGTAGGCTTCCACCGCCGCCCAGGATGTACCCCCGGCACCACTCACATCGATAATCGAAACGCCGGCGCTTTTGAGAGCCAAAGCCACATTCTTCGAAATGCCGGCACCCGTTTCTTTCACGATAACCGGAATCGGGAGCATCGTGATGAGTTTTTCGATCCCAATTAATACGCCCGAGAAATCAGGGTCTCCTTCTCGTTGCAGGATTTCCTGCAACGGATTCAGGTGAATCGCCAGTGCATCGGTTTCAACCATTTCCACCAACTGCCGAACCTTTTCCCGATCGCGTTGGTGGATAATTTGAGCGGCGCCAATATTTCCGATTACGGGAATCTGCCGTTTGATATATTGATCGAGCTGATAGCTCTTCAAAAAATTAGAATTTTCGATCAACTGACGCTGGCTGCCCAATCCCAGCGCAATCCGATTTTCATAGCATACTTCTGCCAGCATCTTGTTAACATCTTCGGCGCCTTTGAATCCGCCCGTCATCGCCGTAATCATGAACGGGAACGCCAATGCTTTATTCAGAAACTTCGTTCCTGTATCAACATCTTTGAAATCAATTTCAGGCAACGCGCAATGCCGCAATTGAATCGTATCAAAACCCGATCCGATCCGCCGGTACTTCACATCCCTGGTGGCACAAATTTCAAGATGCTCTTCTTTTCTGGCAGAAATCCTATAAGACATTGCGATGATTGTCTAAGATTAAGTTAAATAAAATCATAAGATTTCGTATAAGATATGAAAAAAATAAATCATAAGCAAGCAAAAATTTTTGCTGATATCAACCCCAAAACAACGATTTGGGAACATGGAAAAAAATACGGAGTTGAGGAATTTGACTACAAATGGCAATAATTATTCAGCAGGATTATGCGGGATCGAATGATGCACTGGTTCATTCGATAACAGAAGAGTTTGGTTTTGCATCAATCCGCGCGAGATAAAAAAATACTTGATGCATTCGAAAGCCCGGGTAGTCGAATTTTCTCAAGACACCACCAGCAACGCCAGTTAATAAAAAAACCGAACTGACATTCAGAACAAAAGCGAAAATACCGGATTCAACACTATTTGACTCGGAGATCGACTTCCTGCACGCCTTCGGGTGTTTTGAAAGTGAAAAGCGATTCTTGAAGTTTGATGTTCGTCGTAATCGCCTGAATGATATACGTATTCAAATTCCCGTTTATGTCCTGATTTTCAATTTTTCGAGTGAGCCAACTCGCTTTGTCAATCCAGGTTTTCATTTCCTGGATAAAATTATCACCAGTTTTGGAAGTTAATTGCAGCACATAGCACGGCAGCCCATTGAATACCTCACTGCCGATAAGCTTGACATTGTAATCTTCCGAATATCTGAAGAGCATTTTACTTGGCAACTGATTTTCATCTTTTTCCTGAATCACATCGATCAGAACCTGCTGATTAGCCATTGAATATTGCCAGAGTGTTTTCCCATCGGTAACGATGGTTTGCTGCGGCATTTCAATTCGATACTTGTTTTTATCTTTTATAAATAGCTTGCCCGTTGTTTCCCGGGTTTTGCCGGCGAGTTTCCATTCGAAAATTTGCTTGAATTCAACGGCGATGTTATTTTGCTTATTATATGATTTTTTGACTTTATTAACGATATCTTTTGCAGACATATCAGCATATAGCGGAAAACAGGTCATGAAAATAAACATTCCGCTCAGTATGATTTTAAAAAATATTCTATTCATCATTTAATCTCCCAATCGCTTTGAACTGCGGACCGGTTGAAGTCCGGTTAATAAATACCCATTTGGTACAACGTATCTTCAGTAGCTAATACCTGTCGCGCTTTGCTGCCATCAAACGGACCCACAATTTGCGCGCGCTCCAATTCATCGATTAACCTGGCAGCACGTGCATAACCAACCTTTAAGCGGCGCTGCAGAATGGACACGGAGCCTTGTCCGGTGTGAACGACAATTTTAGCGGCTTCATTAAAAAGTTTATCCCGTTCATAGCCCGGCTCAAGTCCCGGAATATCAACATCTTCCTCTTGCTCAACCGGAAGGTTCATTTTCGGGAAACGAGGCTGCATCTGGATATTGGTAACGACGCGCTCAACTTCTTCGGTGGAGACGAATGCGCCGTGAATGCGAACCGGTTCCGGGCTGCCCGGCGGCAAAAACAGCATATCCCCCCGACCTAAAAGCTTCTCCGCACCGTTCATGTCGAGAATAGTTCGAGAATCTGTTTTCGATGCCACCTGGAATCCGATCCGGCACGGGAAATTTGCTTTGATAACGCCGGTGATAACATCGACCGAAGGTCTTTGCGTGGCAACTATCAAATGAATTCCCACGGCACGGGACATCTGTGTCAATCGGGCAATTGGCTCTTCGACTTCTTTGGCAGCGGTCATCATGAGGTCTGCCAATTCATCGATGACCAATACGAGATATTCGAGTTTTTGAAATGGTTCAGAAATTTCAATCGAATCGAGTTTCCCGCTCTCAACTTTTCTATTATATTCTTCAATATTTCGGACGCCGGCAAGTTGCAGCATTTCATAGCGTCGTTCCATTTCCAATAAAACGCTTTTGAGCATTGAAATCGCATTTTGAGGAGTCGTGATAACATCTTCGTCCAGATCTTCGCGCCATGCCAGATGATGATCGCGCAATTGCCGATATGGTGCGAGTTCCAGCCGCTTGGGATCGATCATCACCAATTGCACCTCATTTGGATGCGCTTTGAACAGGATACTCATAATGATCGAATTGACACACACGCTCTTACCCGATCCCGTGGCTCCGGCGATGAGTAAATGGGGCATTTCCCGGAGATCTGTGGTATAAACAGATCCGTCAATCGTTTTGCCGAGGATCAATGTCAGCGGAGATGATGCTGCGATAAATTCCGGGGAATTAATCAGTTCAGATAAATACACGATTTCCGGGTTCGGATTTGGCAGTTCGATACCAACGGCGGCTTTGCCAGGAATCGGCGCGACAACCCGGATGCGTTTTGCACGCATCACGCGCGCCAGGTCATCGGCAAGGCTGACGAATTTGCTAACTTTCACGCCGGGTGCCGGAACAATTTCGTATCGCGTGATAACAGGACCCGGATTAATGCCTTCTATATTGCCCTGAACGCCAAAATCTGCCAGACTCTCCTCCAAAACCCGCCCATTGTCTTCGAGCTCCTCCCAGGTCAATTCTATTTGCTGTTCCGGGGGCTCATCCAGGAGCTCGTATGATGGAAATTCATAGATGCCCGTTGGTTGACTATCCTTACGAGTTGGTATCTGCCCGGTAATTTTCTCTCCTTTATCCGGGATGGCTATTGTTCGACTCCGATATGGTTCTGCGCTGGGCACTGATGGCACAAGCTCTTCAAGCTCAGCCGGTTCGGTTGTGTCTGCAACCTTAGCCGGTTTTTCAGCCACGGGTACAGCCTTTCTCTCGCGCGCACGCGCCGATTCGCGGCGGGTTTGCATGTCGAAAATTCGCCTCCGTGACCGATGATAGACAATACTAAAAAATGCCACTATCGTGTCGTAAACTTTTGATATGCTGGTACCGGTCACCAATAACAGAGACATCAGAACAAGCACGACGATGAAAATAATGCTGCCGCCCACGCCAAGTAATCCGAACAGTGTATGGGCAAAATATTTCCCAATCCCACCCGACCACTCGAATGCCGGTGACTCCTGATTTACCGTTGGATTGCCGATCATCCCAATAATAGTAGCGGCGTATAGAACGAACAGGAACACATAAAACGTCCATTCCGGCAACTTTTTAATCGCATTCTTTTTAAGCTGATTGCAGCCCCACAGAAAAATGAAGATCGGGATGACGAATGAAAAATAGCCCAATACATCCTGCATCAGAAAACGTGCTATCAGAATTCCCAACGAACCCATATAATTCTGAACAGGACCGTAAAAAAGATGAACAAACTCTTCCTTCGGATCATAAGAAATCAAGCTTAAAAAAATGAATAAACCAAGCGCGATGATTGGTATTCCAATAACTTCTTCCTTATGTTCCTTCTTATTCATCGATGAAAGCATCCTTTCACATAAGCTAGCTGGTCGCAAACCATCCTTCGATTGCACTTTTACCGAAGGATGTTTTTTTCATCCTGCTCAAGCGATTTATGCAGCGACAATATACCTCCTTTGAAGACCGGGAAAATATTGACACTGTTGAGGTTGGCACAAATTACTAAATCATCGCCCAGCCCGATACTTCGCAAATAGCGACCGTGGCTCGAAATTCTCAATAATTTATGCAGATCGTGTCCGAAACGGTTGTACAGCACCATTGCCGCCAGCGCCGCATCGTTCATCACAAGCGCTTCATGCTGTACTTCAAATAGCTTTGCAACAAACAATCCGGCGCAGACGGTATCTTCCAATGAAAATTTATCTTCTTTGCCGGCGCACAAAATAGCCACCTCATTTTTCGAGTTTAACAGGTGCTGCGTAACGATCTCTGCATTCAAAAATGAGGCGATACTACTGCTCTCCGCAAATTTTGTCCGCGTCAGCAGCCTGGAACCATTAGTGGACGTGAAAATCAGGGTTTTGTTACGAACGACTTCCGATGTATATTCACGCGGCGAATTTCCCAGATGGAATCCCGATATTCTTCTGCCTCCGCGTTCACCGCACAGCAGCGTGGTTGATTTGGATTGCTGTCGCACAAGGGCACGGGCAGTCTCAACTTCCGCAACCGGGATAATTTGGCTGCATCCGTTGTTCAATGCTGTGGTGAGCGTCGTACTCGCTCGAAGCACGTCAATCGTGATTGCCATGCGGTCGCGCAGATTTTCCGGCAAAAATTCTTCAGGCGTTAAATAGACATCAACTTGCACCATTGATTCCTTCTGGCGAAACGGATTTTATAAATAAGAAAATTTTACTATAATTGAATCGCTTCAGTTCCGGTTCATTATTTACTGATGTTTATAAAATGGTGTTTTCACAACTGTTGCGGGTACTTTTCGATTACGGATCATAATATCGATATCTGTTCCCGGCTCTGTATATTCAACAGCAAGATACCCTATGGCGATTCCCTTCTCCAACATTGGAGAAAATGTGCCGCTGGTAATAACGCCCACTTGCTGTTCATCCTTATAAATCTCATATCCATGCCGGGGGATTGCTTTGCCTTCGAGTTCGATTCCAACAAGTTTGCGCGTCAATCCTTTCTCTTTGGCATTCAAAATAGCATCGCGCCCGATAAACTGACCCTTTTTGAGCCGCGTGATCCATCCCAGTCCGGCTTCGAGCGGATGCGTGGTTTGATCGATATCATTGCCGTATAAACAATACTTCATCTCAAGGCGCAGCGTATCCCTGGCACCTAAGCCTACAGGCTCTATTTGAAACTCCTGACCGGCATCCATAATTGCGTTCCACACCTTTTCCGAATACTCGGGCGCAAAACCGATTTCGAATCCCGGTTCGCCGGTATAGCCCGTTCGAGAAATAATCGCCTCGACATCCGCCAGTTTTTCTTGCTTCATCCAATAGTATTCAATCGCTGAAAGATCGACCGGAGTCAACTTTTGCAGCGTCGCTACGGAATCAGGTCCCTGAACCGCCAGCAGCGTAAAGTCATCGGATGCGTTTTTCAACTCAACGCCGGGTATCAAATGCGACTGCATCCACCGGAAATCTTTTTCCAGATTCGAAGCGTTTACCACGGTCATATAATGATCCGGGAAACGGTACACAAGCAAATCATCGACGATACCGCCATTTTCGTAGCACATGGCAGAATACTGCACCTGAAAAACATCGAGCCTGGCAACGTCATTTATTGTCACAAGCTGAAGGAAATCAAGGGATTTTTCGCCGCTGATAATAAATTCACCCATGTGGGAAACGTCGAAAATACCGACTGTTTGCCGAACCCGCCGATGCTCATCCATGATTCCTTTGTATTGAATTGGCATCAGGTAGCCGGCGAATTCAACAATTCTGGCGTTCAATTTTTTATGAATTTCATACAGTGCTGTTTTTTTTGCGCTCAATTTTCATCCTCAATGCAAAGGTTCGAAGCTTGCCCATTTATGATAGTTTTGCCAAAGCGCTCTCTATCCTTTGAAGCGCTTTATTGATATTTTCAATCGAATTTGCATAAGACAATCGCAGGTACCCATCGCCGTATTTACCGAAAGCCGTTCCCGAAAGAACAGCGACACCGGCTTCTTCCAACAGAAACGTTTCCAACTGGCTGCTTGTTCTGGGCAACTTGCTGATGTTCGGAAACACATAAAATGCCCCTTTTGGGCGCAGGCAGGAAATTCCGGATATCTGATTCAATCCGTCAACGATGACATTGCGACGCTTTTTAAATTCGGCGATCATTTTCGCCGATGCATCCTGCGGTCCTTTTATTGCCTCTACCCCGGCATACTGGGTGAAAGTTGCGGTGCAAGAGGTGCAATTAATCGCCAATTTGGTAATATTCTCAGCCAATTCTTCAGGCATGATTCCATAGCCAAGTCGCCAACCCGTCATGGCATACGTCTTTGAGAAGCCATCTAATATAATCGTCTGTTTCTCCATATCGGGCAAGGAAGCAATGCTGAAATGCTGCCCTTCATAAACCATTTCTTTGTAAACTTCATCGCTCAGAATCCAGATATTTTTGCCATAGGTCAAATCGGCGACGCCTTCAAGATCTTCCCGTGTTAAAATACCACCTGTTGGATTTTGCGGTGAATTCAGAATGATCATTCGCGTTTTTGGAGTGATGCTCCGCTTTAAATCATCAATGCTGAATCTAAAATCATGTTCTTCTTTCAGTGGCAATGGAACTGCTTTTGCTCCGACGAATTTTATGACGGACTCATAGATCGGGAATCCGGGATTGGGGTAAATGACTTCATCGCCTTCATTTATCAAAGCCAGAATCGAGAAGAACATTATCGGTTTAGCACCCGGCGTGACCACAACATGCTCGGAGGAAAATTTCGCACCGCGCCATTTATTGGAATCTTCGGCGAGGATTTTCCGCAATTCCGCTATACCGGATGCCGGATTATAGTGGGTTTGACCTGATTTAAGCGCATCGATAGCGGCATCAATTATATTTTGCGGCGTATTGAAATCGGGTTCACCGATCTCAAGATGGATAATTTCTTTTCCCTGCGCTTCCAGTTTTTTGGCTTTCGCCAATACTAAAAATGCTGTTTCGGTACCGAGTCGATTCATACGATCAGCTAGCTTCATAGATTCTCCTCTCCTGATTTTATATGTTTATAAAGCCTTAATCCCAATAAAGTTATACGTAATATAAAATGAGTATGCGTTCAGCTTCCCATCGTATGGCTTCTATAAGCGAG